>JAGXLP010000139.1 GCA_018334615.1 Candidatus Bipolaricaulota bacterium | reverse complement strand
ATGAGGGTGATATGCTAAGTTCAATAGAAATGGTACGCCCGGGAGGAGTCGAACCCCCAACCCTCGGATCCGAAGTCCGATGCTCTGTCCAGTTGAGCTACGGGCGCAGGCTGGGAGGAGCGACGGGAATCGAACCCGCAGCAACTGGGACCACAACCCAGTGCTCTACCTTTGAGCTACGCTCCTCACGTATGATACGTAAGTGCGCCCGGGAGGATTCGAACCCCCGACTTGCGGCTTAGAAGGCCGCTGCTCTGTCCAGCTGAGCTACAGGCGCAAATCAACAAAAATGATAATTGGAGCGGAAGACGGGAATCGAACCCGCAGCCCCTGGCTTGGAAGGCCAGTGCTCTACCGTTGAGCTACTCCCGCCGGAAGTTCGTCCTGGTCGGAGAGGCCGGATTTGAACCGGCGACCTCAGCGTCCCGAACGCTGCGCGCTAGCCAAGCTGCGCCACTCTCCGTTCGATTGCCACCAATTATAATAGCTCGACCCGGACTTATAAACCTTTTGCCAGTCCCCGGAAAATCCGGCGAAGTCAGTTTTTAACGTCTTCCTCCGGGCTCTCGCTCTCCTTCCAGATTCTGTCCAGTATTCCGTTAATGAATTTTGGCGCTTGATCGGTCCCGTACTCCTTGGCCAGCTCTATTGCTTCGTTCATAACCACTGCCGCCGGGGTTTCCTCGCTATACAGCATCTCGTAAATGGCCATACGAAGTATATTTCTATCTAGAACCGCCAGCCGCTCGACTTTCCAGCCAACGGTAAAAGAGGATATCAGCTCATCTATCTCTTCCCTGTGATCTAGTGTTCCCTCGTAAACCTCTTGGATAAAATCTTCCTGCTCTCCCGGATCTTCCGCCAGTAGCTCCCCGCCCAAATCCACTCTACTCTTTACAAATTCCGATCCATAAAGGGCTTTAAGCACTTCTTTCCGGGCCTCTCTACGGAGCATTTTGGAGAATAATGATTAGCCAAAAAACAGGGAAAACAGTTCCCTTAGCTTTTCCTTAACCTGCTTTCCCGCTTCCAGGTACAAACCACATATATAACCCAGTAAACTCAGGCCCAGGATCAGCAATACTGTAGGCCAGGGTAAGAAAATGAAAAGGAGTGCAATTACTAAACCTACCAGGGCTCCCATCACTCTAGCGTTGATTCTCATCGTTATCTCCTTCCAATTTTATTTCGTTCGTCTCTTCTTTTTCCGGCTCTTCCTCCGATTTTTTTTCTTCCAGGCTTTCCACGCCGCGAGTATAGAAGTCAACTCTTCCTACCTTCAGCCCGGTTCTCTCGTGGATTTCTTTTCGCAGAATCTCCTGAACTCTTTCACCCAGCGCCCCGATATCTGCCTTCGAACCGACCTTGGCATTTACCTCAATACCCACGCCATCCGTCGAATCGGACAATTTTGTTCTGAAAGTTGAGAGTTCCAGATCGTTTTTAAGAATTTCCCTGGTAAGCTCCTTGACGGCAAAATAAGAAATATGAATGTCCCCGAGGTCGCTCTCGTGAACGAACGTTCTATAGAGCCGGAACGCAACTATACCTTTCCGGAGGAAGTAGAAACCAACGAAAGCCGACAGGGCTCCTAACCCGTAAAGGAGGAGAATTCCCGCCCTGCCCGATAAAAACTTCTGAATGTCAAACCCGGGGAAGAATCCAAATGCGTACGCAATAAAGCCCGCCGCAACGAGAAACCAGACCAGGCACAACAACACGTAAGATACCTGTAAAAACCGATCTTTTAAGTTATCCATTTTTTACCCCTCTATTTTTTCAATTTCTCCCTCTTCACCCTCAAAAGCCAGGGCGGAAACGTCCACGTTCACTTCGCTAACCTCAAGGCCCGTCATGTCTTCCACCTGTACTTGAACGTTGTCCTGGACCTGTTGAGCAGTTTTATGGACGGGGTAACCGTACTGTACGGCAATATTTACGTTTATCTTTACGCGACCATCTTCCAGGTCAGTTTCCACGATTTTGCTGCTACCCCGGTTAAACACGGAGGATATCCCGGACTTACTGCTCTGCTCGACCAGTCCTTCAACCTCAAGAGCCGCTACCGCGGCGATGGTCGTGATAACGTCTTTAGAAATCTCAATTTCCCCAATCCCCAAAGATGATTTATATTCTTCTTCCATTGGAACCCTCCTCTCCCGCTGATTGACTGAATAAGTGGCGAATTCGACAAACCCGGTTTTTCATACTCGCTCCACGTATTTTCCTTCTCTGGTATCGACCTTTACCTTAGCTCCTTCTTTAACAAATAAAGGAACCTTAATCTCCAGACCGGTTTGCAGCTTCGCCGGTTTTTCCCCACCCGAAGCCGTGTCGCCCTTTACACCCGGCTTAGTATCGGTAATTTCCAGCTCCACGAACGTGGGGAGCTCAATTGAAATTAACCTTTCTTCGTGAAACAGTCCTTTTACATCAAGGTTATCTTTCAGGTATTTTACTTTATCTCCCAGCTTTTCTTCAAGAATTTCAAACTGGGCATAGTCCGTCTGGTCCATAAAATTATAGGTCTCGCCGGAACTGTACAGGAAAGTCAGCGAGCGCTTGTCGAGGTAAGCTTTTTTGATATCTTCTTTACCTTTGAACGTCTTCGATAGTACCTTTCCCGTGTCGAACGATTTCATCTTAACCCTCGCAAAAGCGTCCCCTCGGCCTCGCTTGGAATGTTCGTACTTAGTAATCCGGTACAGTTCTCCCTGGTACTCCACTGTCAATCCCTTAGATAGTTCCGAAACAGACAGGCCCAATGAACTTCACCTCCGAATCAATTACCCCGCCAAAAGAACGGGTTTGAAAAAACACATGACAACAGAACCTTTAACCCAACAACCGGGAATTGACCCAGCACTCACTTGAGGAAACGAACTTGGTTAAAAAAGTCCTACAAATATCAGGTCAACTTAGCCCAAATAGGTTAAACTAACGATAACTTGACCAGGCATCATATACCAGCACTCAAATGAGAAAACTTGCTTGGATAATAATTCAACCTCATAAGACTAATAGCAGCCTGAACTGTGACAAAGCAAATGATCTTGTTCCATGTGCTATCCTCATTTGAGTGCTGGTTGCTGGACAAAAACCCAGCCGATCCATCCCTGCAGCAAGTTGCAGGGTTTCCTCGGCAAGTTTTGGTAAGGTTCATGTTACCAACGTCTCAA
>JAGXLP010000032.1 GCA_018334615.1 Candidatus Bipolaricaulota bacterium | reverse complement strand
GCCGGTGCCGGATTGGCCGTCGCCGGTGCTTCAATGCAAAGCATATTGCGGAACCCGCTGGGTTCGCCCTACACTCTGGGAATATCACACGCCGCCGCTTTTGGGGCAGCTTTCTCCGTAATCGTTTTAGGGGCGGGGACGGTTCAAAGCAGTACCGCGGATTCAGTTATCCTCAACAACCCCTACATCGTTACTATCTCCGCTTTCGGCTGGTCGTTGGTCTCTACCTTTATCATTCTCCTGCTAGCCAAGCTGAAACGGACGTCGCCGGCTACCATGATCCTCACCGGAGTCGCTCTCGGTTCTTTGTTTACAGCGGGTTATACCGCTATGCAGTATTTCGCAAGTGAGACTGAATTAGCATCCATAGTTTTCTGGACTTTTGGAGACGTTGGAAGGGCGACATGGAGGGATTTCTACATTATGCTGGTCGCCGTCATCCCCGCCGCCGGTTACTTCTTGTACAAGAGCTGGGATTATGAGGTACTGGATTCGGGCGACGAAGCGGCCAAAGGTTTGGGCGTAGACGTGGACAAATTAAGGCTCTACGGAATGCTTATTTCATGCCTTGTGACCGCCCTGATTGTTTCCTTCGTTGGTATAATCGGGTTTATCGGTCTGGTCGTTCCCCATATTATTCGGCGCCTTATAGGGGGGAATGAAAGGTTTCTGATCCCTTCTTCCTGCATACTGGGAGCAGTATTACTATTGGCGGCAGATACCGCCGCGAGAACAATTATTGCTCCAATAGTCCTCCCGGTCGGAATCCTGACCTCCTTTCTGGGAGCACCCCTATTTATTTATCTGGTAATACGAGGGAGGGAATACTGGTGAAAGTAGAAATTTCAGATTTGAAATTCTCTTACAATAGCGTGCCAGTCCTGGAAAATTTAAATTTCGGGATCGATAGCGGAGAGATCCTGGCAATTGTTGGACCCAATGCCTCGGGCAAAACGACGCTCCTAAAATGCATAAACAGGACTTTGGAGCCGAACCGGGGGACGGTTTTGATCGACGACGTAAGGTTGGATAATTTAGACAAAAAAGATATTGCGAAAAAAATGGGCCACGTACCGCAAAGTGACAGCAAGAGTTTTCCGACCACGGTATTTGACACAGTGCTAATGGGGAGGAAGCCTCACGGGAGCTGGAAACCGGGAGAACGGGATTTAGAAGCTACCTCGAAAATAATTTGTAAATTGGACCTTCAGGACATCGCAATGCGAGACATCGGAGAAATAAGCGGCGGTCAACGACAGAAAGTTCGGGTAGCTCGTGCATTAGCTCAGGAGCCGGACGTCCTTCTTCTCGATGAACCCACGAGCAGTTTGGACCTGAGACACCAGCTAGAAGTATTAAATATCGTAAGAGAACAGATGGAGGACGGGATATCAACCGCAATGGCTCTGCACGATTTAAACCTGGCACTAAAATATAGCGACAAAATCTTAATGCTGAAAGAAGGGCAAATTTTCGCAGCCGGAGGCAAAGAAGTAGTTACCTCGAGAAATATCGAGTCGGTGTACGGAGTAAGCGTGGCTATCGAGGAACGCGCCGGACAACCGCTAGTGATACCAGAAGAACCTTTAACCAACTAAAGACAAATATGGTGATAAAAAGTGGAAATCGAAGAAATCGGAGTCGTTAAAAATAGATTTACCGAGCCGAAAAGCCCGGATCACTTGAGGAAGTTTGAAAGCACAATAGAGGTAAATGACGAGTACCTGGACGGATTAGAGAAAATAGAAAATAGTGAATATTTACAAGTCTTATTCTATTTCGATCGCTCAGATGATTACGAGTTGATTGCCCCGAGGAGACACGGAAACCTCAGAGGCGTATTCGCTTCACGGAGTCCCCATAGACCCAACTCAATCGGTTCAACCGTGGTTAAATTGTTATACCGAAAAGATGCTACCCTCCGAGTCAAGGGCCTGGACGCGATAAACAACACGCCTGTAATAGACATTAAGCCCTATGCACCTCCGTTTGATAGGTCGGGCAACGAAGAAATTCAAAAAAATCAACCGCGGGCGGAAATCGTCAGGCTAATCAAAACGGGAGATCTGGAGGAACTGTTGACCAGGGCAGGTGTACTTCACGGCCACTACTGTCCCTTTCTTGCTCTAGGAGTCATGGCCGGTCAGTACGCTCTCAACGAGTTGGGTGGTGGTTCCGGTGACATGGAGGATTTGATTGCAATACTTGAGACTAATAGCTGTTTTAGCGACGGGATCCAATATTCCACCGGGTGCACGTTCGGAAACAACGCGCTCGTTTACAGAGATTACGGTAAGACCGCTGTTACAATGGCAATTCGCGAGGGTAAAGGTATAAGGTTGTACTACAACCAGGAAGACTATTTAGAGGAAAATTATCCTGACAGGACGGATTTGTTTGAAAAAGTGGTGAAAAATCGAGAAGGGACGGAAGAAGACGAGCGGGCACTTAAACAAGCCTGGACTGAAATTGCTTTCGACCTGTTACATAAGCCGATAGAGGAACTATTTAAAGTAGAGAGGGTCGAATATCCTGACCTTCCTGATTACGCTCCGATTTACGAGGATAAATACTGTAGCCACTGCGGAGAAAAGTACATGGCTCCAAAGGGAATAGGGGACGAGAACGGGTCGAATATATGTATTCCGTGCAGTGGGGAACCCTACCTTCAACTCGACGGAAGCGGTTTGAGAGAAATTTCCTAATATTGCAGTACGGGCCTTCGTTCACTCCCACACCAACGCTCTACCAGGTATACCATCCAGAGCCCGTCACGTAAGACTACTCCACCAGGTAAATTGAAAAGCCCTTAACTACACGTATAATGAAATAGCCATCACGGCATGCACAGATGCGGATAGGAAAGTTAACAGTGCCAGCCTGCTATGGTATTTGAGAGGAAATCGAGTTAACCTTTTCCTGTTAAGGATCATTGTCAGCGAGGTAAGGACAAGCAGGACGTAGGTCAAGATTCCCACGTACGCAATCACCGGGAATCCCAGAAAGTAAGTATAGGAGATTTGTCGAATAATACTCATCACACCTACAGCTTAGTATACCTCGCCAGGTTAATCAATATCTTTTCACAGGAGGTATAAAATGACCAAACTGTTAAATATGGACGGATTGCTTTGCCTCACTACCTCACTTTTGATCATTTTCTTCTCTTTAATGTTCACAGTAAATATCGTCTTCGCTCATCCCCCCTCAGGGATGAATCTTAGCTACGATGGAGAAACGAGGATTCTGACCGTAGTGATAAACCATAGAGTGGGGAATAAAAGTAATCATTTTGTCGATCAAGTAGTCCTAACTAAAAACGGCGAGAAGATCTTAGAGGAGAGTTACAACGAGCAGGATACTACATCCGGAGCGGAGTTCAAATACGAGATACCCGCCGAAAACGGTGACACCCTTACCGTTACGACCCAATGTAATCGTTTTGGCCAAATAACCCGATCAATTGAGGTGAAAGGCGTACCGGTCGAAGGCAAAGTGCTACTTCAGGCAAAGCTTGTAACCAGCACCGAGGTACCGGCAGTCGCCGATACCACTCCCGGGGCGGCCTCCGGGATAATCATAGCTATTTTAGACAGGGAAATGAACGTACTGCGCTATTCTCTGACCTATAAAGGGCTAAGCGATACACCAACTATGGCTCATTTTCACCGAGGGCCCAGTGGTGAAACAGGCCCTCCCGTAAGAACTATATTCGGCAAGCCACAAATAGAGGGATCTCCCGAAGACGCACCAAATGGGACCTCTGCCTTTATTTCCGGTAGTTGGACCGGAGAAGGCGAGCAACCTCTCACGGACGAACTGGAAGAAGCGATTCTGTCAGGAAATATCTACGTAAATATCCACACCGAGCTCAACAAGGGAGGAGAAATCCGAGGTCAGTTACAGCAACTGAACGATAAAAGCTAAAAATTACCTTCTCCAAAACAGGACCCAACCGTCAATTCTGAACTGGTGTGGTATTTACTCCTAGTGCAAATGAGCAGAGCGGATTGAGTGCTGGAGGACAAAAACCAGCCGGTTCCTTCCCAGGGGGTGTCCTGGGGCTTCCTCGGCAAATTTTGGTGAAAGAGTGCTTAGAGGACGTACTTTGCGAGATCCTTTCCTGATTTGTCAACTTCTAGCTTTTGCAAGAAGTCATCCAGTGTTTTCTTCTCTTCTTGAGGCATTATCAGTTCCTTCCTGTAAATAAATACGAGGTATTTATATCATGAAAGAACTGCTCTGATGCCTTAACTTTTTTTACTGAGTTCCAGTTATCTTTCCAGAGGATTTTACATACGAAATGCTACACTGTCCAGCTACGGAAAGGGTTTTTGGTTTAGGATCTGAGATCGATAAACTTACTGAAAGAGGTGATATTTCCTTCAAAAAAACGAGATGCTCTAAGTAGACGCAGGACAATTTAAAGAAATCATAACTTTCACGATCAGAGAATCGTGCCAAATTATAAAAAGGAGGTTATCATAGTGTCAAAATTTCTTAACTTCAACAATTTGATTACCACAAGCATCATTAAAGGAGTGTATTTGCTCGGGGCCTTGGCGATAACCATTATAAGTTTTCTAGGTATGACTCAAGATATGTCGGGTTCAGTCTTTGCTGGCCTCTTAGGCCTGGTCCTTGGTAATTTAATGTGGCGGGTCTTTTGTGAGAATATCATCGTTCTCTTCAGCATCCATGACACCTTATCCTCAATCGATAATAGCATAAAAGATTCAAGTTGATAGATTAATGGGAATTAACCCCACATGAAACGCCTTGATTTAATTTAAACCTTAGAAACTTCCACTCTTCATGGATATAAAAGGCTATAGAAAATTTACGAGATTTTCCTGTCATTAGTAAACTCTAGTGATAGTATCACAAAAGGATTAGGAAAATCAGAAAAAGCTCCCCTTCCAAAATACCTGGAATTGAGGGGTTACGATCTTTTTTCCTCGAGGGAGGGCAAAAACTTCAGGAGGATCATTGCAACCCTCCCTTTTTTCTGAAATCGGCCGAGAGCTTCCAGGTCTCGCCCTGGAGGTTTCTTGGTCAGTTTTGGTATCGGCCAGTTTCGGTAATAGATAAAACGATTTATAAAGTTATCTACTTAGCATTTTTTCGAGTGCCAGCTGTCTTCAGTCAGATAACTACTACTGAAGGTATCTTTCAATAGATTCCACTCTCTATGCCCTTCGTAGCCAACACTCGTTTAATTTCCTCTAATCTGTCTTTACCGGCCTTTTCAAGGTTAAACCGACAGGGCCTGTCCAAACTATAAATTTGGACCTCTCTTGGTTCCAATTCTTCAACTATCCCAGCCCATTTTTGAAGGTCTTCTCCCAGGTTCCCTAACTCTCCAGTGAATTTGAGAGATTGTAAGTGCAGATTCTCAATTTTTTTCAAATTATCCACGACTTCTTGAAATTGTATCTGAAGCGGTCTGTTGATCTGGTGGAATTTTTCGGGAGAACCCACGTCGAGCTTCATTATGGGTACGTCCACCTTGTTTATCGAAGTTAGGAAATCCCTTTGATTCACTTTACTGGAATTAGACAGGAGAGCGATTTTCGCCTCAGAGGTTCTATTTCTTACCTTCCTAACTACCTCCAGTATTTTTCCAAATTCCGGGTGTAAAGTAGGTTCCCCGTTTCCGGAAAAAGTCAGGTAGTCAGGGTCTTTCGAAAGTTCCTCCAGAGCCTCTTCCAAACTCTCCCCTACCATCTCGGGAGTGGGGGCGTTCTGGGGATCGTACACTCTTGACTTGACTTCTGTCTCTCCGTACTGACAGTAAACACAGTCAAACGAGCATATTTTTGTTCCGGGCGGCGTCAGATTGATCCCCAGTGATTTTCCCAACCTTCTGGAGTTGACGGGCCCGTAAATAACCTTTTGTCTCAAGGGAATCTTGTCAGCCATTTTACCCTCCTCATCAGGGCATATTCTAACGTGAACCTGGGTTAAAAATAAGCCCCTCAAAGCAGTTTTGTCCGGAACCAATAAAGCCTTGAAATTACCTTTTTCATACTGTAGCTTATTATATGTTAGAGCTATATATTAGTAAAGCTATCTAAGGAGGTAAAAATCTTTACGAGTAAAGGCGACCTTTCCACGGAGCCGGCAAAAATATCCCTCTTACTATACAGAATCTCCCAGAGCATCAATAAACTAATCCGGGATAAGGGCAAGGAACACGACATATCTTCCACCCAAATTCAAACGATCATCTTTCTGTCCGGAGCCCATATTCAAAACAAGAACGTGAGTTCAATTTCTAAAAGGTTACAGATCGCCCAGCCAACGGCCTCCAGGATGGTTGATTCGCTGGTCGAAAAAGGCCTGGTCAAAAGAGAAAGGAGTCAGGCCGATAGAAGGAAGGTGAAGCTTGAATTGACGGAAAAAGGAGAGTCAATAACTGATAACGTTAACGAAATTAGCTACACGCTCCAGGAACTAGTTGAAGGCTTTGAGGAAGAACGACAGAACGAACTGAGCCATAATCTCGTCGATATTGCCGGTAAATTGCAAAGACAGGGGCACTTAAGCACCGCTTTAACCTGTCAGTATTGCCGATTTTTCGAACGAAACGGCGGTAGTTCCGACGAACGCCCCCATTATTGTAAATTAACGGGTGAGGATTTGACCGAAGAAGAGAGCTATTCTGAATGGGTACACGGGGAAGGCAAAATTGATCTAATGGCACGATAAATTAAACCTATACAAACCAGTTTCAGGAGGAGGATATAATATGAGTATGTTTTGCTATCAGTGTCAGGAAACGGCCGGTAACGAAGGTTGCACCGTAAAAGGTGTCTGTGGCAAGGAGCCGGAAACAGCCAACTTACAGGATTTACTGATCTGGCTCCTTAAAGGTATCTCCTATTACGGGGAGAAAGCAAAGGAAGAGGGAATCCGGGACGAGAAAACGAGACTATTCATAACGGAAAGCCTGTTTTCAACGATTACCAACGCCAATTTTGACGATGAGTGGTTCAAGGAAAGAATCGGGCAGGCCCTGGAGGTGAGGGAAAATATCCGAAAGAAATACGAAGCGACCGGAGCAGAAACAGGTAATGCCGATCTACCGGAAGCCGCCACCTGGGAACCTACGGAGACGGACGAGTTCTACGAGAAATCGAAAGAAGTCGGCATACTAACTACAGAAGACGAAGATATCCAATCGCTTAGAGAACTTCTTACTTACGGGATCAAAGGGATAGCAGCTTACGCCGATCATGCTTACGTTCTGAATGAAACCAGGCAGGAGATATTTGATTTCATCCAGAAGGGGCTCGCCGCAACTTTGGATGATAGTCTGGGCATCGACGATTTACTTAATTTAGTCCTGAAGGCGGGAAGCACAGCCGTAGAAACCATGGAAACACTGGATAAAGCCAATACGGAAGCCTACGGCAATCCGGAACCCACAGAAGTGAACCTTGGTGTCAGGGATAACCCGGGAATTCTAATCAGCGGTCACGACCTTAAAGACATGGAAGAACTTCTGGAACAGACCAAAGGTGAAGGCGTGGACGTCTATACCCACGGAGAAATGTTGCCGGCAAACGGGTATCCCGCTTTCAAAGAGTACGACCACTTTGTTGGAAATTACGGTAATTCCTGGTGGAAGCAGAACGAAGAGTTTGAAAAGTTTAACGGACCGATACTCATGACGACCAACTGTCTCGTCCCTCCCGAAGATTCTTACAAAGACCGTGTTTATACAACCGGTGTTGTAAGTTTTCCGGGCCTGACTCACGTTGAGGGCCGGGGGAACGACGGTCAAAAGGATTTCTCCGAGATAATCGATCATGCAAAAGATACCGCGCCGCCACAGGAACTAGAAACTGGCTTCATTCCCGGAGGTTTTGCCCACGATGCTGTATTGAGCAAGGCAGACGAAATTATCAATGGAATACAGTCGGGTGATATCAGGGGTTTCGTCGTCATGGCCGGCTGTGACGGAAGGCACGCCACCAGAGATTATTACAAACAAATCGCCCGAGAACTACCCGAAGATACGATTATATTGACCGCAGGTTGTGCTAAATACCGTTATAACAAACTAGATCTCGGCACGATAAACGGAATACCAAGAATTCTTGATGCCGGTCAGTGTAACGATTCCTATTCATTGATCAAAATCGCAAAGGAACTTGCAGAAGCTACGGGTGTCGATGATATAAACGAACTACCGATCTCCTACGACATCGCCTGGTACGAACAGAAAGCGGTTACCGTGCTTCTGGCTTTGCTCAGCCTTGGTATAGAAGGTATAAGGCTTGGACCGACTCTGCCGGCGTTCGTTTCTGAGAACGTTCTCGATACATTGGTCGAAGAATTAAATATAAAACCAATTAGTACAGTAGATGAGGACATTCAGGGGATCATCTCAGATATTACAAATTAAGCTTCACCAAATTTGCCGAGGAAGTCCTGCAGTTTATTCCTCGACCTATGGCTACCCGAGTCACACGGGCATATAGATTATTAGTCGCTGTGTCCAGGGGGCTCTACAAGGAAATCCAGCCCGACATCGTCTCCCTGGACCTCTATTTTTGCTCCGGACACCGGAATATTCGACTCTTCATAAGGTATCTTTTCCCGGGTGGAACTTACGGCAAAAATTCCGGTCCTCGCATCAGTTGGACTCGCCTGCAGAACAGTATCTTCCAGGTTTTTGAGTTCTCCTTTTTTGTTTAAGATCATCATAAATCCGACAGGGTTCGACTTGGTTTGGCGTTCCATTTCACCGTGAACGATCAGATCGCCGCCGGTCAATACTTTGATACTCCCGTATGTACTTGTACCGGGCTCCCCGTAGGTTTTTTCCCACCGAATCGTGCCATCTTTTTCCAGCTTCATCAGCCAGATTCTGAAGACCTTCGATGGCCCCCCAAAGGAATCCGTAGTACCTGCAAAAATGTAACCCCCGTCAGGAGTTTCCAGTATATTGGTCGGAGAGTCGTCTCCTCTACCCCCATAGGTTCTATGCCAATCTATCTCCCCCCTCTCATTCAGCTTCATTATCCAAATTTCAGCATTAAATTCTCCTTCAGCCGCTATTTGATTTATCCCGGTCACGACAAGCCCACCGTCACTGGTAACGTCAAAAGAGGTTCCGGCTTCCTTCCGACCAATTTCACTTGATAAAGGGGGGTTTGCTTTGTTCTTCTCTGAAAACGTTTTTTGCCAAATTACTTCACCATCGGGAGTTAATTTGACTACCCAGGTTTCAGGCCGGGATTTTTCGCCGTAAGAGCCGACCTCTCCGACAGCGAAGTAGTTGCCATCCTTTGATCGTTCAACAGATAAGAAGCTGTGGATTCCCTCAGCACCGTACTTCTTCTGCCACTCTACCTTTCCTTCGTCGCTTATTTTTACCAGGATGCCATAAGCTGAAGGTTCAAATTTATTTTCAGTTTTTCCGTACTCCAATTCCTTCTCAGGCATATAAAAGCCCGCAGCAAGGTAGCCCCCATCATGGGCACGTGTGAGGGAGTAAAAGTCGCAGATGAACGGTATTTTAGGTCGCGATGGATCGTAGTCTTCCAGGCTCTTTCCAAACTGTAAACCCCATTCGGTTTCTCCTTTTTCTCCCACCCTGGCTATCAGTGCGTTCACACGGTTGAAGTCGCCCGGAGTACTTAGTTGACCGGCAAAAAGGGAGCCTTCGTTCTCTCCAGAGGACATAAATCTAATTCTGTATTGAAATTCGGTCCTGTACAGTTTCTTCCAGAGTAACTCCCCCGACTCCGTCGTCTCCATTATCCACATCCGGCGTTCCTTGTCGCCAATTAACCCAGAACCCCCTCCGATAAGATAACCCCGATCCTCGAGCTCGATTACTGAACCTAAACTGTAACCTCTCTTACCCCGGTAGGTCCCGACCCACTTTGGCCTTGCTCCAAAAGCCGAGCGACTAACGATTGCCGTACTCAAAACCAGCAGACCAAGAACTAAAAGCGAGCAGAAGATCGGTTTCAATTTTTCCAATTAGATCACCACCGTTAAAGATAGGGTGTCAGAAATGGCTTCTGTAGGCAAAATAGACCCTGCACCACTTGCATTATAAATAAGAGCATCTGTAACTTCATGGTATAGTCCCTACTCTATGAAGTGTGATACAAAGGATGTTTGCCGCCAATTTCATTAGCGCTTGAATTAGTGCAACATTCAACACGATAAAATTCTCTAATAGAACTTAAAAATACCTGTCAAAACTGGGGCTACAGGCATAAGTACTGAAAGTTGTTCGGTGGTCGTTGGGGGTCTAAACACTGCGATATAATATTCGGTCCCTTAACCGATACCAAAATTAATAAGAGTAACAGGACAGGTTTTTGATTAGAAGAAATATACGATCCTCTGCCCTAATTCTAAATACCCGACAGGACTGCTTTCTCCCTAGAAGCTTGATGCTTAACTCTATTTTCGATATATTAGTATGACAGATCATAATTAGAAGATGGAGCTATCGGAGCTATCGTTAAACATACTTTTTATGAGGTGTTGAAATGGAAATCGACACTACTATTAGACGCACTCCACGTCTGCTTATATTCATCCTCTTGACCTCATTCTTGCTTTTCTTGCTTTCGACAGCTACTTACGGCAGCTTGTCGGGAAGTTTTGAAAATGAACTGTACTTGAACCCGGGAATCTCCTCATTGATAACCTACAGGTCGGAACTGGACATGACATACAGGCGGAAAGGAATGGTTTTTGCATCTAACT
>JAGXLP010000138.1 GCA_018334615.1 Candidatus Bipolaricaulota bacterium | reverse complement strand
TCGTAACCCGCCGAGACCAGTGTTGCTAACCAAGCCCCTTGAGACCTATAATATTTACGACACTGGTGCCCAGCCTCGCGGTAATTTTACGGTCTTCCGACTATCATTATTTTATCGAAGGAGACAGTTCCTCGAATTGTGTGTTATACTTTTGTTCAAATATTCTTGGTTGGTGTAATGGGTTGGATTTCATTGTTGTGTAGAGAGTTGTCTTATCGATGTATTAAGAGGTTTTAATGTTGAATACGAGCGAACGGATCGCGCAGATCAGTCAGGATTTTCTGGAGGTGAATTGGAATGGTAGAAAAAGGGACGTTTAAGGTAAAGAGCGGGCTGGCCGAAATGTTAAAGGGCGGAGTTATAATGGACGTGGTGAACGCGGAACAGGCCCGGATAGCAGAGGACGCCGGTGCGGTGGCAGTAATGGCTCTCGAAAAAGTACCGGCGGACATAAGAGAAGCGGGAGGAGTAGCCCGCATGGCCGACCCGGCAAAGGTCAAACAAATAATGGAAGAGGTATCTATTCCGGTTATGGCAAAAGCCAGGATCGGGCATTTTGTCGAAGCCCGGATTCTTGAATCGCTGGGTGTCGATTACGTGGACGAATCGGAAGTTCTAACGCCGGCGGACGAGGAAAATCACATAGAAAAATGGGACCTGGACGTGCCGGTCGTTTGTGGCGCGAGAAATCTGTCGGAGGCGGCCAGAAGGATCGGGGAAGGAGCAGCAATGATCCGGACCAAAGGAGAAGCGGGCACCGGAAACGTGGTGGAAGCGGTCAGGCACATGCGGAAGATTAATTCCCAGATAAGGGAGCTGGTTAACCTTCCCGAATCCGAGTTGATGAGTTATGCAAAAGAACTGAGAGCACCGCGAGATATTTTGAGAGTAATTGCCGAAGAAGGAAGACTCCCGGTCGTGAACTTTGCTGCCGGGGGAATCGCTACACCGGCGGACGCGGCGCTAATGATGCAACTGGGCGCGGACGGGGTTTTCGTCGGCTCTGGGGTGTTTAAGTCTCAGGACCCGGAGCCTCGAGGGAAAGCGATAGTCGATGCAGTTACCTATCACGACGATCCTTCGGCTCTGGCGGAAATTTCGGAAGATCTCGGGGAGCCGATGGTCGGAATTAATATGGAAGACATGGGTGAAGACGAGTTCATCCAGAACCGATAATTATACTTCGATGAAATTAGGAATTCTGGCCCTTCAGGGGGATTTTAGAGAACATAAAAGCGTCATTCAAAACCTGGGAGCTTCTACCGTCCTGGTCAAGCGCCCGGACCATCTGGGCGGGCTGGACGGATTGGTTATTCCCGGGGGCGAAAGTACGGCCATTGCCAAACTCATGGAGAAGTGGGGATTATTTGAGTTGATTAAGGAGAAAGTTGCCAGCGGCCTCCCCGTCTTTGGAACGTGTGCCGGGCTGATACTTATGGCTAAGGACCTCGAGGATGGACCCCCGACCCTGGGGTTGATGGATATCGAGGTGGAAAGGAACGCTTACGGGAGACAGATAGAAAGTTTCGAAGGAGAGCTGGAGACCACGGAAAAGGAAGAATTCCGCGGTAACTCTGTTCACGGCGTCTTCATCCGTGCTCCCCAGGTGAAACGGGTTGGGCCGGAGGTAAAGGTCCTCGCGGAGCATGAACAATTACCCGTATTACTCCGGGAAGATAGGTTATTGGCGGCGACATTTCACCCGGAATTGACTGATGATCCCGGAGTCCACGATTATTTTTTACGCCGGGTTGTCAGGGGAAGCTAGGATTGACTTTTGCCGGGTTGAAGCTTACCTCCAAGTTCAACAGATGTTTTTGCCCAGTTGGTGAATGGACGAGTACCGAACGTTGAAAACTGAATATATAACACCATTTTAACTTAAGGAGGGATTTACATGCTAAAGGTCGGAATAAACGGATTTGGGCGAATTGGTCGAGCTTATTTTCGCATTACGGAAAGCAAGCCAAATATCGAAATTGTCGCTATTAACGATATCCAGCAGGATCCAAGACAGGCCGCTTATCTGTTAAAGTACGATTCGGTTTACGGAAGGTTTGAGGGTGAGGTAGATTACAATGACCGTGCCCTGATTGTAAACGGGACAGAATATCCAATTCTTTCGGAAACCGAACCAGCTGATTTACCCTGGAGCGATCTCGGAGTTGACGTAGCGCTCGAGTCTACCGGGGTTTTTCGACAGTACGAAGATGCGGAAAAACACCTGGACGCCGGGGCAAAAAAAGTTCTCGTGTCCGCACCCCCAAAGGGTGACCGCAAGGACGAAATACCTCAAATAGTCTGGAAGATAAATGAGGACGATTACGATGAAGAAAAGCACGATATAGTAGCCGGTGCTTCCTGTACTACAAATAGCATTGCCCCTGTGGCCAAATTGCTTCAGCAGGAGTACGGCGTCGAAAGTGCGCTCTTTACCACTGTACACTCCTATACGAGTTCCCAGTCCATCGTAGATGGCCCTTACGCCTGGAAAAAGGCTTCCAGGGGTAGAGCTGCTGCCGAGAACATTGTCCCGACTACGACCGGGGCAGCTACCGCCGTGATTGAGGTCATTCCGGAGCTGGAAGGGAAAATAAATGGAATGGCAATGCGCGTCCCGACACCCGCCGGTTCGGTGACCGACGTCGTGGCAAAGCTAGAAAAAGATACCACGATCGAGGAGTTAAATAACAAGGTAAAAGATTACGCCAAAGGCGAGATGAACGGAGCCCTGGATTACACGGAGGACCCAATCGTGTCCAGGGACATTCTCGGTCCGTATTCTTCCTATATCGATCTGACTTCCACCGACGTCGTTGGAGGCGATATGGTTAAATTACTTGCCTTCTACGACAACGAATGGGGTTACACCAGCCAGATAGTCGATCTCACTGAATACATCGTGTAGCTAGAAGTTCGTTGAATTCCTGGGTGGAGATTTCTCGAAAGTTTGCGAGGAGGGTAGGGTATTCGGTGCTGGATATCCTTTACCCTCCTCATTGTTATTTATGTGGAGAGCCGTTAACCACCCACCGGTATATCTGTCCTGATTGCCTGGATTCGTTCGAGGAAATAACCGGTCCAATCTGTGAGAAGTGCGGCCAGCCAGCCCGGAAACCCGGAGGGGTTTGTTCTGAATGCTCCGAGGGAAACCGGGAGTTCTTTCTTGCCCGGTCCTTCGGGCGATATAAACCCGGAGGTGGGCTGGCGGAATCGATCAAGGGATTAAAGTACGAAGG
>JAGXLP010000031.1 GCA_018334615.1 Candidatus Bipolaricaulota bacterium | reverse complement strand
CGACCAAACCCAAAAGAATAGACAAAAGGAGAGGTTTAAAGTGGAAATCACTAGAGTCGAAATAAGACCGATGAAGGACGAAGGGAACTTAAAATCGTTCTGTTCTGTCGTTTTTGACGATGTTTTCATCATTCATTCGGTAAAGGTAATTGAGGGAAGTAACGGCCTGTTCGTCGCAATGCCGAGTAGAGAAGTAGGAGATGGGGAGTATAGAGACACCGCTCATCCCATCGACAACGATTTCAGGCTGGAACTGGAAAAGAAGGTTCTCGAGAAATACCGGGAAGAGGTGGGGGAAGAAGAGGCCGAAGAAGTGGAGGTCGACGCTTCCGAAGAAACCCCGGAAGAAGAAACTACTACTGAAGAAGAAGAAGTTGAGGAAGAAGAGACCGAGGCGGAGGAAGACATAGAGGATCTGAGCTTTACCGACGAGTTTTAATTCTTATATAGGGCGTGGCCAAGGGGTAAGGCACAGGGTTTTGGTCCCTGGACCGGTGGTTCGAATCCACCCGCCCTAGCTATCTCACTGGTGTCTTCTCACACGGTTTTCTCGTCGTGATAATTTTCCCCATAGAAAGAAATATCCGCCAAAGGGAGGTTCAGATGCTACGTCTTTGAGCCTCTTTTTTTGTGTAGGATTATAATCATCAACCCGATTGTAATTCCCAGAACATTGGCAAGCCAGTCAAGTACTGACGCAGACCTGTAGTAGAAAAACAGTTGGGAGAGTTCTGTTAGGGTTCCGTAGATCACTGAAACTCCGGCCAGGGTGTGGATAGTTTTTTCCGCTTTGACATAGTATTTTATCGCCCGATATCCCAGAAGTGCGTAGAGAGTAAATTCGCCGGCGTGGACTAACTTGTCCATCCCCGTGATCCCGATAACCGGTGCTCCTTCCTGAATTGGGCGGACTGAAAAGTAAAACACTGCTCCGCTGTAAGCCAAAAAAACCAGGGTCCACGATACCTTTCTGGCAACTTCCTCGTTTGAGAGTGTTTCCTGGTTCATCTTTTATACTCTCTCATGGTAACCACATTCCGGACAGTTCTTTTCCGTCTTCCTACCGGTAACCTGGTCGAAATTCCGTGTTTTCTCGAGCCTGCTTCCACAGCGGGGACATCTTCTCCTTCCTTCCCACCAGAGGAGGGTTACGATAATAATTAAACCTCCGCCAATCCCTATTGCCAGGTACAGAATAAAACCCCCGGAACCCTTTTCTCGCGGCTTCTTTTTCTCTGTAGGCGGCGGGAATGCTTGCCGGTGGATTCCAGATACTAAGTAGGTCACTGCCGATCTAATTTCGTTATTCTCGACCTTTTTTTGCAGAGTTGTTTGAAATTTGGTGATTTCTGAAGAAGGGAATAAATTAGTGACGGCGGGGCGAAGAAATAGTCTGATTGCCCATTCGTTTCTCTCCTGAACGAAGACGGCGAAACTTTCGCTGGTTTGTGTTCGTAAATTCCATTTTGTTTGAATCTCCGAAGCGTAGATATTCGGGTTCGAGTAAGGATCACGTCTCGAAATTAGTACGGTCAATCCTATTTTCCTGGTGCTTAATTGGTCTATTTTATCTTCTAGTTCCCTCTGATCTTCCATTGTTAGGACGTTACCGTAATCATTTAACCTCCCGATTTTTTCAGGAAGAGAAATGGCGTACAGATTGGCGGTATATAAAAAGTTCGTGGAAAGGGCCAATATGAGGAGGGCAGCAGAGAAAGTTAACAATAACTGACGCTTATCGAACGTACAGAATGCGTGAACAATTTTCACAGGTGGCTAACCCCTGATCACTTCGGGCCTGCTTGACCGTGTTCTTGCTCACGGACATCTGACAGCCCTGACAGACCCTGTTTCTAACCTGAACCACGGGTGTGTTTGTGCTGGCACGGAGCCTGTCATATTGGTCAATTAGTCTATCGGGAATTTCGCTTAAAACATCTTCTCTTTCTTTTTTTAATTCTTTTAGCTCCTGCAATAACCCGTCCTTTTTCCCTTCCAATTCCTCAATAGTATCCTTCTTGCCCTCGACTTTTGATTCCGCCTCCGCTTTTTGTTCTTCTCTTTTTGCCTCGGTACGATCTATTTTCATCATTATGTCTATAGCTTCGTCTTCGAGCTTTTCCATTCTATCCATTGAATGTTGTATCTTCTCTTCTAAAGCTTCGGTTTCCTTGAAACTAATTATGCCCTCGTCCAGCCGCTCCCGGTACTTGTCGATTTGATCCTGAAGGTCATCGACCTTTCTGTTTTTCTCCTCACTTTCCTGTTTTAGTTTTGCCAGGTTATCCTCTCGCTCCTCCTCCCTGTCCTTAATCATCTCTATCTCGTTCTTGAGGTTCTCCATTCGCTTCTCCAGCCTATTGATCCTCCGTTTCTTTTCCCGGGTGGTGTTGTCGATCTCCTGTAAGTTGAGCAGCTTCTTTACGTTTTTATTCAAAAACTCTTTACCTCCCCGTGAATATCAATTTTTAGTTCTTCGGAACCAAATTGTTCTCGCAAAAGCTTCTTCAGCCAGGGAGAAAATACTTTTTCCGAGTGAAAATGACCGATCTCCATTACCGTCAGTCCTCTCTCCAGAGCTTCCAGGCGTTCGTGGTAATCAAGCTCCCCCGTAATTAGAAGATCCACGCCCGAGTTTATCGCGGGGTCTATCGCCGTGCCACCGGCGCCGGGTGAAGTGGCAACCCATCCAATCGGGCTTGTAATGCTCCCGTGAACGGAGACTTGTTCCTCCTTCAGGTTTAGGGAGTTTGACACTAGCGACTTTATCTCGCTCAGGTCTTTTTTGTTTCCCCACTTCCCCAACCTGCCGAGTCCGACGTCCGGGTCGGGTCTTTCCGTTTCTTCGAACAAAAACCCGGGCTCCTCATATGGGTGGAAGCGGTAGATTGCCGAAGTGACCTTCCGTTTATACTTTGGACTTACAAGAAATTCTAGCTTGACTTCTTCTGTAGATTCCGTCTGATCCGGTCTACCGACGTAAGGTTTCGCTTCTTTCGACGGCGTAAATGAACCTTCGACCTTCGACCTGTAGTAACTGTCCCGGTAGTTTCCGATTTTTCCGGCCCCGGCATTTGAGACTGCTTCTATGACCTCCTCTTCTTTCGACTCGGGAACAAATACGACCAACCTGAGAAGATCTGGAGCCCTTGAACTTTTCAACGGTTTTGTAGAATTTAATTGTAACCTTTTGGCCAGCCCTAGAGATAACCCCCGAGCCGAGCGGTCGAATGGGGTGTGGATCGATAAGAGACCCAGGTTATTCTGGATAAGGGTAAGAATTTTACTTCCCGTCAAACTGTTTGAGTCTAACTTCTCGAGTTCAGAAAAAATTAACGGGTGATGAGTAATCAATAAGTCGGTTTCTTTCTTGATACCCTGGTTGATGAGCTCAATAGTTGGATCCAGACCAATTAATACTTTTTCTATCTTTTCCTGGTTTAGGTCAACTTGAGGACCGGAATTGTCCCAGTCAGATGATAGATAGGAGGGCGCTATTTCCTCAAGATATTTGCGTAAAGTTGGATATAAAACCAGGAAAATCACCTCGGAGAATAATATAATCTCTTTAAAGATAAATATCAACGGGAAACCGGATTGGTTAATCGAGCGAAACCGACTGTATTTCTACCGAAAATAGGAAGTTGGAATCGCATGCGAAGGAGTATATAATTTAATTTACAGATATCATATCCTGTTACATGAGAGGTTATAAATTATAAATGAATAAACGATTACACAATAACCCGAGAGAATTATTCAGCAGGCACGTATATAATCCTATTTTGAAGCCTGCCGAATGGCCCTACGTGGTAAATTCCGTTTTCAATCCCGGAGCTATCCAGGTAGAGGGAGAAACCATTCTTCTTTGCCGGGTCGAGGATTGTCGGGGTTTTTCTCACCTCACGGTTGCCCGAAGCCCGGATGGAAAGTCAAATTGGAAGGTAGATCCTCAACCCACACTGGCTAGATCGCAGGAATCTCACGAAGAACAATGGGGATTGGAGGATCCCCGAATAGTCTGGTTTGAACCGTTTGAAAGTTATGCCATAACCTACACTTCTTTTTCGCCGGCGGGACCTCAAGTTTCGCTTGCTTTGACTGAGGATTTCGAGACCTTCGAAAGACAGGGAGTCTTATTGCCTCCCGAGGATAAAGATGCCGCGCTCTTTCCGAGAAAGTTTGGTGACCGTTATGTGCTAATTCATCGCCCGATAGTTAGGGGTGAACAGCATGTATGGATATCTTTTTCTCCCGATCTAACTCACTGGGGTGACCACGAAATACTTCTTCCGCGTCGCAGCGGGTGGTGGGATGATGCGAAAGTAGGTCTGGGGCCTCAGCCAATTGAAACCCGGCTGGGCTGGTTAATGCTTTATCACGGCGTAAGAGAAACGGCCTCCGGAAGTCTCTATCGAGTGGGGCTTGCCCTGCTGGATTCCGATGACCCGACAAAAGTGATTAGAAGGTGTGATCCGTGGGTGCTGGGTCCGAGGGAGGACTACGAATATCGCGGTGACGTACCGGGTGTGGTATTCCCAACCGGAGCGGTTATCGATGAACCGTCGGGTGAACTCAGGGTTTACTATGGTGCTGCCGATACGTCAATTGGGCTGGTAACTGCAAACCTCGAGGAGATTTTGAGTTATCTTGAGAGCTGTTAGCGAGGGATGACTGTCGGGTAAAATCCGAAAAAGTGCCAAAACCCCCGTTGACCTGGTTAATTTTGAAGCTACTGGCGTAAAAACGTAAAGATTATCGGCCCTCCGAGGTGCTGGTTGAAGAAGCTAAATTTCTCGAGGCGGAGGAATTTCGTTTTGTCCTTTGTTTTTTAAATTAGTTAAGAGAACGCGAAAGTTAGGGTTGAGTTATTTTGGTGGGAGGTAATATGTCTAACGATAAACTGAAAAAGATACCAGTAACTTTTCTTGCTACCTATCCGCCCAGGAAATGCGGTATTGGAACGTTTACCCACGATCTAGCAAGGAACGTCTCAAAAAAATACGGGGAAGAGTTATCCGCGAGGGGCAGGGTCAGTATAGCTGCGCTGAACGATCGGCCCGAGGGTTACGACTACGACTCGGAAGTTGGGTTTGAAATCAATGCCATGAATAGGTTAGATTACCGCAGGGCAGCTGATTACGTAAACCTGTCGGATACCAAAGTCGTCAATATACAGCACGAATACGGAATATTTGGCGGGGAAGACGGCGATAATTTGTTTACTTTTCTGGAGAGCATAAGAAAACCTGTTGTCTCTACGCTTCATACGATACTGGATGACCCTTCTCCTCATCAGCGGGAGGTTTTGGAGAAGGTCTGTGCCGAATCGACTGAAGTGGTCGTACTTGCTAACAAAGGGAAGGACCTGCTTAAGGAGGTTTATGACGTCCCGGGAGAAAAGGTAACCATGATTCCTCACGGTGCTCCCGACGTACCCTTTCTCGATACTTCATATTACAAAGAAGACTATGGGGTTGAAGGTCGTCCGGTAATCCTTACGTTCGGGCTGCTGGGCCCAAATAAAGGTGTAGAAGTTGCTATAGAGGCAATGGAGAGGGTGGCTGACGAATTTCCCGAATCGCTGTACATTATTCTTGGTGCCACCCATCCTCACGTCAAAGAAACCCATGGGGAGGAGTACAGGTTAAACCTGGAAAGGATGGTCAAGGAAAGGGGATTGCAGAATAACGTCGCTTTTCACGAGATGTTTGTTCCGCTGGATGAATTGATAAAATACCTGGTCACGAGTGATATTTACCTCACGCCCTACCTGTCTCGGGATCAAATATCTTCAGGTACTCTTGCCTATGCCGTGGCTCTGGGAAATGCGGTTGTGTCCACGCCGTACTGGTACGCCGAGGAGTTACTGGCTGATGGGAGGGGAAAACTGGTTCCGTTTGAGGATCCGGACGCAACTGCTGGCGCAATAGTTGACCTACTTGGCAATGAAGGTAAACGCCAGCAGATGAGACGTACCGCCTATCAATTCGGGAGAGATATGATCTGGCACTCAGTAGCTGGCGATTACCAGGAAACGTACGAAAGAGCGCTTAAAAAGTACAAAGAGGCGCCCGCGGTTTCTACAGGGGGTCAAGTTGACCCGAGTGACAGCCTGCCGGATCTTCCGGAGGTAAAACTCGACCATCTGTTCACTTTGACCGACGATACGGGTATTTATCAGCACGCATCTTATACAGTTCCCAATAGAGAATTTGGATATACAACGGACGACAATGCTCGCGCCGCCATCGTGTCTCTAAATCAGTGGAACACCTTTGGTGACAAATCAGCGCTGAAGTTGTTGAGAGGGTATCTCTCGTTTCTCGGAGCGGCTCTGAATTCCGATAAGAACGAAGTTAGGAACTTTCTTTCATTTGATCGCGAGTGGAAGGACGAGGGGAGGAATGAGGATCCTCATGGTCGTCTGCTCTGGGCAACAGGTAAGTTAGTCCGTGAAAGCCCCAACGACGCGCTGGCTGGTTACGGAAACCAATTGTTCCGTCAGGCCGTGGAATCGGTTAGCGAGTTTACCTCGCCCCGAGCCTGGGCATTTTCTATTCTGGGTATCAGAGATTACCTGGGTAAATTTGGTGGCGATAGAAACAGAAAGTTAGTCGGGGAAGAGTTGGCCGATAAACTGCTGCGTAATTACAAGGAACACTCAACCGAAGACTGGATCTGGCCGGAAGATAGCGTGACTTATGAAAACCCCAGATTGCCGCAGGCACTTATCGTCTGGGGGGAATTTACCTCGAACGATGAAATGAAAGACTGGGGCCTGAGAAGCCTTCGATGGCTCAACGAAGTCCAGAAGGATCAGGAAGAAGGACATATCTCCTTAATTGGGAATGATGGATGGCTCGTTAGGGGCGAGAAGAAAGCCGATTTCGACCAGCAACCAGTAGAAGCCGCCGCTCTAATTGAGGCAAACTGGGAGGCTTACAGAGCCACTGAAGATCTCTATTACCTGAATAATATCTACACTGTTTTCAATTGGTTTTTGGGTCGAAATGATCTGGGTATCCCCCTGTACGACTTTCGAACCGGTGGTTGCAAGGACGGTCTCCATCCGTCTAGGGTAAACGAGAACGAAGGCGCGGAGTCCCTGGTTTCCTGGCTTATATCACTTCAGCGAATGTATAGGTTGATGGGAGAATTAAATAGAGATACCAACCTCTACCAGGATTCTCGAAGCAATAATTAAGGCGGTAGGTTTGTATCGAAGTCATTCTTTATAAATTCGAATCAATTTTACCAACGCTCTTTGCTTTTTGAGGGGGTTTAAGTTATTGCCAAAAAGAGGTGATACCTGTGCTAAAAATCTCACTTAATAGGTTCAAAATTCTTGTGTTAGGGCTTGTTTTGTTTTTCGCTCTGACAGCGCCTGGTTCCGGCGTTGTGGCTCAGGAGGAGTTGCCCGGAGTCTGGGGGCCTTACTTAACCCTCACGGATGAATCGACTGTCGTGGTCAACTGGAGGGCGGAAAACGGTCCCGAAGGGGTGTATTATGACCGGGCCAGTTACTTTCTGGAGAAAAATAAACTGCGAGAGAAAGTATCCGATCGTCAGGAGGGAGAAATTTTTCACCACGTTTCCCTGACAGATCTCAGCCCTGGAACCAAGTACGTTTACCGTATCGGCCAGTCACCCGGTCAGTTTAGCTTGAATTATTTCGAGACCCCGAAGAGCGAGCCGGAGGAATTTACTTTCTTCGTTTATGGAGACACGAGGACGTGTCCGGAAAGACACCGATTGGTGGCGTCAGAGATGGCTCTGGATCCGTCCAATCCCGCTTTTATCGTTCATACGGGCGATCTTGTAGAAAGTCCGGTTTCTCCCAACTGGGCCGATTTTTTCTGGGCGACTGAGCCGTTCTCCGGATCAATTCCACTCTTTCCGGTTCTTGGAAATCACGAGAAGAACGACGAGAGCTATTATGAGAGTTTTGCTCTCCCTTCCGGGGGTGGAGATTACGAGAAGCAATGGTATTCGTTTGAGTACGGAAAGGTCAATTTTATAGTTCTGGACTCCAATGCCAATCTGATCGGGTTGAATAGTTTTATAAAAGAGAAAGCCTGGCTGGAAAAAGAGCTGAAAAACCAAACCAGGCCGTTTACGGTAGTAATGTTTCATCACCCTATGTTTTCCTCGAGATACTCTAGCGGGAAGGACGCCGGGCTGGAAAGCAGCTGGGGGTCCTTATTCGAGAAATACGGAGTGGAGCTAGTATTTAACGGCCATGTCCATTCCTACGAAAGACTGGAGAAAAACGGAGTTACGTACGTGGTAACAGGCGGGGGAGGAGCTCCTACCGGTCGTCTCAATTCCAGGTTTGAATTCTCTAAAAAGGCCCACGGAGATTCTTTACATTACGTTCGAGTTGCGGTCAAAAATGAGGAAATGAAGCTCCAGACAGTGGAAGTTGCAAAGCTCAACCGAAGCGGGGGAGGGGCAAGGGTTGGATGCAATGTGGAGATGGACGTTAACCGGAGACTGATAGATGAGATATTGATAGAAAAACTTGATTGATAGTGATTTAAAGTCCGGTAGAGACAGGGGTTTAGCGATATATCCTATGGCTTTCTCGTTTTATGATATCCTCTTCGGTTCGAGGGGGAACGATGATGGTTCGGGCTCTTGGGGCGATTTCTAGTTCTGCCGGAGTAACACCCTCTAGTTCCCCGTCGAACATCTTGGGCAAATTTGACTTTGCTTCGATTCTAATTGACTTAGCCCGCATAAATTCTATCTTTGGATGGTCCACGTGTCGACCCTGGTAAGCCCGTTTTAGGGCCAGGACAAGTTCAGTTCTTCCTGCTTCGGAAATTACCGCGACGTCAAGTAAGCCATCGGTTAGTCCCGCATGAGGGATTAACTTAATTCCTCCTCCGGTAAATTTGGAATTAGCCACGAAGACCGCATTTGCCTGAAGGTCTCTAATTTCGCCATCTGTTTCCAGGCGCAGGTCGTAGGTTTCCAGTTTGGTCAGAGAATGTAACAAACCCAGGAGATATATCACCGATCCTTTGATAAAGCCGTTTTTATATCTGTTGATTGTCCCGACGACTTCAGCTGGAAAACCGACACCCATGACGTTGAATAACTTACCCCGTTCAGAACCCAGGTCAACCCTCGAAGTATTAAGGTTGAGCAAGTTTTGAGTTGCTTTCGAAGCTTCTGACGGTATTCCCAGGCTTCTGGCAAGGTCATTGCCCATGCCCGCGGGGATAATTCCTATCGGGGTCTCCGGAGATCGAACCCCGTTTATAACCTCCCGGACCGTTCCGTCACCACCAATAGCGGCGATGATATCCCCCGATTTCTCTAATCTCCTGGCAAGCTCCGCCCCGTTCCCGGGGTATTTTGTCTTTAATATCTCGTATTGTACGCCCTCTTGCTCAAGTCTTTCCTTTACCCTGGGTAGTATTTTGAGCGAATTTCCTCGCCCGGCAACCGGGTTGAGGACGAATTTAATTTGCATTTACTTCACCGTCTGTGGTATAAAGTATTTTAGGCGACTGAGTGGTTTTTATTGTGCTCTTGTCAAATTGTAGTGTCAATCTTAACTGATTTGAGTTTAGAAGTATAGGACCTTGGTCGTTTTTCGGAAACTTTCGTTACAAACCCTTGAAAACCTCTGTAGGATTAGGATAAAGTTAATTTATAGGTCTAATTGGTAGAGTTTAAATCTAATAGGTGTCTGGTTTTCTTTCTAGAATTGGATATTGGCGGGAAGCCCTGTTATAATCCACTCTACAGTCAAATTTCGGTACGGTTTGTAAATTTATTAAACCCAACAGGAGGTTAAATTTCACATGAACAAAGGCGAGTTTGTTGACAGATTGAGCGAGGCTACCGGTTTCACGAAAAAAGATTCGAAAAAAGCCCTGGATTCGGTCATCGATATTATTACGGAGGCTTTGAAGAACAACGAAGAGGTTCTATTGACTGGATTCGGAAAGTTTGAAACCAGGTCGAGGAAGGCAACTGAAAGAATTAATCCCCAGACCGGGGAGAAGATCAAGGTACCGAGTAAAGTAGTCCCAGCTTTTAAAACGGGCAAAAACTTAAAGGAAGGAGTCCGAGAAAGCCTGAAAGCAGTGGAAACCGGTTCGGGAGAGCTCAAAATAGAAAAGGACTAATAAAGACTTTTCTGGGACCGGAGTTCTCTTCTCTGTCAATTTTCGGGGAGTTACCCGTTGAAAAGTTGGGTGAATGAAGCTTTAGGTTAGGATAGTAAAATAATGGTAGTGACGGCTATTTCGTAGGGGACGGTTTCCTGTTCCCTACGAAATAGTGGTTTATGAGGTTTTGAGAACAATTCTTATTACTCTCTTCTTCTTATTTTCTTCAAAGAAACACTGGTTGGTTCTGCCAGTGAATTTGGGATTTCTACATACTTATTGATAATTTAACTCAGGCCCGGCACTCCTTGTTATAGCTGAATAATTCCTGGTTTGTTGGTTAGAAGTGGTAGTGAGTGAAGTGAAGCCCTATTACTTTTTAAATTGGGCCACTCTAATTTCAACGCCAAATGAGGAGAAGTGGGTTACTTTTAAACCTTTGGTGGGAAAGGAAACTCCGCCTGGATCACCGGGGTTTTTCAGGATGAGAGAAAGAAGAGAGTTGTAAGGTCGAAAAGTCAGGGTTTTTCCGGGAAGTTGATGTAAGTATTCAGTAAACTTTACCCTGTACCCGATAGATAATTAAGTCAATAAAGAAGGGTATCGTTTGCTGAAACCTTGAGATTTTAGGGAGGTTATAGTGTCTAAATTAGTTACCAGTAGAGATGAAAAGGCCAAAATTAGAGATGTTTATGGAGAGATGCTTACCCAGCTGGGAGGGGAAGACGAAGACATAGTCGTGCTAACTGCCGATCTGGCCGGTTCTACCCGAACCAAGTACTTCGGTCAGGAATTTCCCGATCGGTTCTTTAACGTGGGGATTACCGAGGCCAATATGATGGGTATGGCCGCCGGTTTGGCCATGGAAGGCAAGAAGCCGTTTGTCAGCACGTTTGCCG
>JAGXLP010000137.1 GCA_018334615.1 Candidatus Bipolaricaulota bacterium | reverse complement strand
TCAAGGAGAACGGGTGTTCGGTGTAGATTGTTAAGCAGGAAAGCGATATCCAAGGAAGGGGGCTGGATGACCGAAAGAACACTAACCTATACAATCATAGTTTTGGTTTTTATCTTATGTTTGGCTATTCTCGCGCCCCCGGTACAGGTCGGGGCTCAGGAAGAGTGCTGTCTACCCGAGTTCTCACCGAATGGAGTTTCACGAACCGGTTATCCCGGTGATACAGGAACCTTACTAACCAACGTCACTGTAACAGTGAATCAAGAGTGTTTCCAGGAAGGAGGCGATATTGAACTAACAAGCCTCCAGAAAAGGTTTATCGGGACGGCTCCGGCACAAGGATCGATAAACCTAACCGTTTCCCCTTCCGGGAGCCAGCATATTAAATACGCCAGAGATTCCGTTAGCTTTAGCATAATGATGGAGTTATCATCCGATATAGCTCCGGGAATTTACAAGTTCATTACAAGCGTAAGTTCTTCCTGTATCGGCGACCACGGCGGGCAGTATTCTGACTCCGCCGAATCCGAGACATTTACCCTTACCGTACTGTCTAGTGAAACAGCTCAGTGTTGTCAACCCGTATTGGGCGCTCAACTCAATACTACTGTTGTGCCTGGCGACAGGGTGGCTTTAGCGAGTCTAAGTATCTCCAATAATTGTTTTTTTGGGTCAGCGGGATTTCAATCGCAGCCCGTAGTTGCTGTTAACGATTTGGATATCTTTCCGGACCCGGGCTCCGGGACTATTTTCCTATTATTGGCGCCTCAGCAGCTAACCCTTGAAACAGGGGATACTGGTGCCATGACCTTATTCGCAGTGGTTACGGAGGACGTACCAACGGGTTTCTATCAAATAGATGTCACCCTGGGGGTAGTATGTGAATTACCCAACGCCAGCCAGAGCCACGAATTAACCGGCAGCTTCACTATCTCAGTTCAGACAGAGAGAAAACGCTCCTTTATTCCGGGATTAACAATTCCATCGTCCTTTTCACGGGGAACCTGTGCCGCTCCTGGCTCAACTGTACTTATCCCGATAAGTACTATTCAGAACCCTGAAGACTTTAAATGGGAAGGGGTGGTAGATTTTGACCATGGAGATAAACAGTCAAAATTAATTGCCGCATCCCGTGGCGCCGTAATGACGGTCATTCCTCCCGGCTTAAAAGGAGAGACGCTTTTGCGAGTGAGGGGTCCTGAAGGGCAAAGCAATACGGTAACTATAAATATTGACGAGACCTGCTCAAGCAATCAGGGTAACGAAGTCACCGAAAAACAAGTCGAGAAGTGGGGGAGCCAAGTACCGGAAGATCTGATGGAAAGGGCAACCGATCAAACCGGTCAGTACATAAGCTTCGTTCCGGGTGAAATTCTAATTCAATTTAATGGTGAAGCAGATGGGCTAGCTAACTTGAAGGCAAAATACGGTATAGTTTCTTTCGAGAGAATTCCTCCCACAAATTTTTACGTTGCTAGATTAGAGGATAGAGGGATAAGGAATACTCTGGAGACGGCGGACCGACTATCAACCGAGGAAGGTGTAACTTACGCCACAGAGAACGGTCTAATGTCGTTGATCCAGGATGAGCCGGAACTCAACGATCCAAATATAAACGAACAAGAACAACTCAAAGCGACAAACATTTTTACCGGCTGGAAGGTATTTTTTCCGATCAAAGGTCAGGGAATAAAAATAGCGGTCGTCGATACGGGACTTGACCTGGCAGTCAGGGATGAAGTTAGAACAACCCGGTTCGCGCCAAACGGCGTCGACGTTAGTAGCGGTCATCAAGACCTTTCATTGCTCCTGGGGACGTCAACTGCGGATGATCGGAGAGGGCACGGCACCATTGTCTCGGGTATCGCTGCGGCCCGGGGTGACAACCGGAAGCTCGGCGTTGGAATTGCCTTCAATAGTAGAGTTATTCCGATTAAAGTTTTTGGAAGGAGCAGGTTTACTCCGCAGGATATTATAGCGAAAGGGTTAATTGCAGCCTTTTACCTCGAAGCTGATGTAATTAACATGAGCCTTGGCTGTTCGAGGTGCCGTCCTTCAAAAGAAAGGCAAACGAGAAAGTATTTTGCGAACGTTCTGGATTTTTTATTCGAAGATTTCAACGAAAGGGGAGTAGTCAAACCAATAGTGGTAGCCGCCACGGGAAATGACGGAGAGGGTATAGTTGACACTCCTGCCGCAGATCCTCGGGTAATAGCAATCGGTTCCTACAATTTGCAGGCCGGCGAGAAGAGTTCATTCTCGAATTACGGCGAAGAAGTAGATTTTGTAGCCCCTGGCGAAAATATTTTTACGACTTTGATAGGGGGGAAGTTCGGCGATGCAGGGTCCGGAACTTCGTTTTCTTCACCTCAGGGGGCAGGACTTGTGGCACTTATTCTGTCCACCCAGCCTAAACTAAAAGAGCTGGGCGTTGAAGCTGTGAAGGAAAAGATAAAGTCATGTTTCGTGAAGGACGTGGGAGAACCCGGATTCGACCAGGAAACCGGCTGGGGGCTCATTTACATTCCCGACCCCGAAGAAGTTGATCCCGAAAGATGTCTGACGTTTGAAGGCCCAGGTGACGAGGGCAAGTAGGTTGCCCTGAATGAACTGACGTGTTCGGCTGGAGTGGTCAGGTTGAAGTTTATGCGAATTGTCCTAATTTTCATCATTTTTAGCTTCCTCGTATTTACCCGGATCCCTTCGACCTGTGAAGAAACAACTCTTGAGGGCGAACTTACTACCGGGCTAAGCCTGGCGAGCAGTAATTGTAAAGTTGTCCGGGGCTCGATAGTTTGCAGCAATGAACCCGACGGGGACGATTTTACCCCGTACTTCTACGAACAGCTTCTGGATTTAAAAGTTTCTGGCTTCTTTGGCCCCATTGGAGAAGTAAGAAGCATTTCCGAATTTTACCATCCATACGCTCCTTTCTCCGGGCTCACTTTTCAGGGATTTACAGCGGAGACCCTCTTAGGTGAAATTGCTTCCGTAAGCGGAGAATTAATATTTGCTCCTAATATCATCATATATACTTCACCCGACAAGAGAACCGATTCGTTCGGTGGAAATTTTTCAGGCCTGGCATTCAGAAGGTATAAATCTACAGTCGAATTTGGCCTGGTGGGATTGACCGCTGCTGCCACCTTGATTCTGGATAACTGGCAGGATGAGCCGGAAGATCCACCCGAGATAAAACCGGGCTTGATTTTCAAAGTTGCCGGAGAGATGGATAACGAAGTAGAGGTGGAACTGGAGACAAGGTTTG
>JAGXLP010000030.1 GCA_018334615.1 Candidatus Bipolaricaulota bacterium | reverse complement strand
AAAATTACCGCCCCTGCCCCGGTAAATATAAACCAGAGAGCCATCAAAAACAAAACGCTTCCGTACGGCAGAGATACTGGACTCCATTTTACCGGGGGTAAAACAACAGAAGAACTATTTTACTTATAGCCAGGATTCCAAGAATTATCTAGTCCAGGAACCAGTGGTAGGGGGATTTAAGCTTTCGAATTATTGACTTGACATAAGCAAAAAGTGAGTTATAATGATTCCAATATGACTTGTCTGATAAGTCTGACCAGTCATACACACACTTACATCGTCGTTAATTATCGAAGTGATCAAATATGTTATTTGACGAAATTAGCACCAAAAACTCGGCTCAACAGGTAATGGAAGAAGTTGTTTCTCTCGTCGAAGAAGAGGGTTTTTCGGCGGGCGAAAAAATTCCCTCGGAAAAAGAACTAATGGAGTACCTGGACTTCGGTCGCTCAACGATAAGAGAGGCACTGCACGCTCTCGTGGCGATAGGAGTTCTCGAATCCAGGCCCGGCAAGGGTTATTTCGTTCGCCAGTACCATAAAATTCCCCTTTACTCAAACGAGTTCCTCGCCCGGATAATGAATGACGATTCCTTCTTTGACCTGATGGAATCTCGGAAGATCATGGAAAGATCTATCTTCATGATCGCTGCTGAAAGAGCAACGGACGAGGATATCGAAAAGATCGAATCGTCTCTGGCCCAGCTGAAGAAAGCTTTAGAAGCTGGCAGGGACAATATAACTGATCTGACCACGGACGTCCACTTTGCCATAGCGAGAGCGACCCACAATCAAATTCTGGTCGGGTTGCTGGAACAACTCAGCCCCATTATCGCCGAAAAGATCGAAGGTACCAGCATCCCGCCACAGGATGATTACGATACTCACAGAAAGTTGGTGGAGGGAGTCAAGTCGGGCGATCCTAACAAAGCCGAAGACGCAATTCTCAACCACCTTGAACAGATGAAGGAGAGGTATCTCGACCACCTACAGGAAGAGACTCAAAACGGATATCAGGAAGATAGTCCTAACGTAAATTAATCCATGATGAGCCGATAATTAATAGATTTTAGTTAAAACAGTCGTTAATTTGCAAATACTCTGAAAAACCTAACTACTGGAGGTAGCTTAGTTTATGACAAACATTCACGACCTTGAAGGTTTTTCTTATCCGACTCCTGAAGGTACTTCCGCGGTGGTGGGGGATCTTCCCTGGCACTTCGGTACCGAAAACCTAAACATAGTCTACAAAACCGATCCGGACGTCGTTGCCAGTTATCTGCCGGACCCGCTCGAACCGGGTGATAATCCGGACAGGGTAATCGTTTCCTTCAGCAAATGGTGGTCTTTGTGGGACAATCAAACTGACATGCCGACGATTAACCCCGAGAGGACATGGTATACGGAAACCGTCGTCTGGGTGAGCAGTTCCTACAAGGGCGAACAGGGCAAAACCTGTATACATACCTGGGTAGACAACGACTTTACCATGGCCCGCGGGATGTTTCTTGGTTTTCCGAAGAAAATCGGTAAAACCTACAAAACCGATTACAATACTATGAACCCGGAAATGCCTTCACTCGGGCCGGGAAAAGAACTCATGGGTTATACTACCGCTCACGGCGAACGGTTGATGGAGGGCAAGATGAAAATCGAAGAAGAAATCCCCTACGACGAGTTGCCCGCCCCAACTTCAAAGCCTCTATTTAACATACGTTATTTTCCAAGTATAGAAAAAGGAGCAGAACCCTCCGTCTGTGAGCTCGTAAGGATAAACGCCGAAAACCCCAGACACGGAAAGGTCTGGAGCGGAACGGGTGAGGTTAAGCTATATCCATCGGATGTAGAGGAATACTCCAACCTGCAGGTCAAAGACGTAATTGGCGCCTACTATTTCGAGAACGGCGTCTCCATCACCGGCGGGGAAGTGTTACATAACTGGGTATAAACGATCGCCTTTTTCATTCCACTGCGATGTTACCCAATAAACACAACCGTCCAGGGGTCGTAATATGAATAATTCCGGAGATCGTGACTCGTTAGAGGGGGTTGTAAGTTTTATAAAGGATATCTCCTGGTCCAAATTACCGCCCGAAGCTCGCCGTCAGGCGAAGTTGTTCACTCTGGAAAAACTTGATGCTATTTTGGCGAGGTGGCGGCCTCATATAAGTGAAATTGTCAGTTCAGTTGCCGAAGAAACCTGGCCCCGAAGCCCACTCGACATAGTTTTGTTTAACTGTCGTAACAATCTGAATTCTTAACTTACAGGAGGAACAGAGTAATGCTACTAAACGAGACTGAAAAGAAAAAAATTTACCATTCGGCGCTGCTTATTCTCGAACAGGTCGGAATAGAAGTTAACCACCAGGAGGCTCGTGACCTGCTCAGAGACGCCGGAGCACAACTCGAAGGAGACAGGGTATTTTTTAAGCCCTACATACTGGAAGAAGCGCTAGACAGCGCTCCCGAGTACATCAATATCTACGATCGCGACGGAGACTTATCGATGAAACTCGGTAGCGAGGAAAATTATTACGGAACGGGCTCGGACAATCCTTACGTCCACGATCCGTTTACGGAGGAAAGGCGTTCGTCCAAGCTGGAGGACGTCAGGAACTTCAGCGTACTCGTCGAGGCTTTGCCGAATATGGATTTCCGAATGAGTATGGCGTTGCCCCAGGATATCCCCACCGAAGTCGTAGATATCTATCAGTTTCAATCTATGTTGCTGAACGGTAAAAAGCCCATCGTATTTACATCCGCCGACCACAAGAATACGGAGACGTTGATAGAAATGGCTTCGGTTGCTGCCGGGGGTTACGAAGAACTCGCTCGGAAGCCTTTCTTTATCCAGTATACCGAACCGACGAGCCCGCTTACCGCCACGGAGGATGCGCTGGAAAGATTATTGCTATCCGCACAGTACGAGGTGCCGGCGGTATTTATATCGGGAGCCATGATGGGGGCCACAGTTCCCACAACCGTTCCCGGAGCAGTGGCGGTCTGTCTGGCGGAAGAGCTGGCAGGAGTAGCGATATCTCAACAAAAGAATCCAGGGGCCCCTGTCATTATGGGGGGTGGGGGTGGAGCACTGGACATGAAGTCGACCGTTCTCTCTTACGGAGCGACGCCTGGTCTCTTGCTGGATAGCGCGATGATTGAGCTCTGTAAGTTTCTCGATATGCCAGTCTTTCAAAAAGCCGGATGTAGCGATTCGAAGATTCCCGATGGCCAGGCGGCTCTAGAGTCCACGCTCTGGTTCACTGTAATGGGGTCCTCGGAAGCGGACCTTATCCACGACGTCGGTTATCTGGAGTCCGGAAAGGTAAGCTCGACGGAAATGGTCGTTATCGGGGACGAGACCGCCGGGCAGATCCGCGATTTTAATAAAGGCCTGGAAATCAACAACGAACAGCTCGCACTTGACGCTGTTCAGCGGGTCGGACCGGGTGGTAATTTTCTGACTGACTCCCACACCATGAACTACTTTAGAGATCTGAGAATGCCCGATTTAATGGATCGTCAATCCTACGAAAGCTGGTCGGAAGACGGCAAAAAAACTCTTACGGAGCGAGCCCGGGAGAAAGCTCAAGATATATTGAAAAATTACGAACCGGCAAGACTGGACGACGCCAGTGCCAAAATAATCGAGGAAATCGTCGAGGAGTCAACGGAAAAATCCCGTGATGAATAACCCCAATTTAGAAGGACAAATTGGTCAAACTCACGTTTCTGACGGACCTCTCTTTTCAGAATCGGGTGTGAGAATATGATTTCCTTTACCCTGAGCAGGTTTGTTCAGGCCCTGACCAGTATACTAATAGCTTCAATACTAATTTTCCTAATTGCCGAAGCTCTTCCCGGTGACGTAGCTCAGATGATCCTGGGCCAGTTCGCGACAGAAGATTCCCTGGCCGCGCTTCGGAACAAGCTGGAATTGAATAAGCCCCTTCATACCCGTTACATCAACTGGCTATCCGGGGTATTCAGGGGTGATCTGGGAACCTCGTTGAGCAAGACCGGGGTGGAAGTGGGGCCGCTGCTTCTCCGGCGGGCCCGCAATTCACTCGTTCTGGCGGCGGGATCGATGATATTTATCATTCCGGTATCTTTCTTGCTGGGGATCGCTGCCGGTCTGAAACCCGGAAGCTGGCTGGATCGGCTTATCTCGATCACGACTCTCGGGTTAATATCTTTCCCTTCGTTCATTACCGGGCTGGTACTGATATTAATCTTCTCAGTGCAGTTGGGCTGGTTGCCCGCTTCCAGCTCACTGGACCTCTCTGTGGGGATATTCCAACAGCTTCCCAAACTCATCTTGCCGATTCTTGCCCTCTCCGGGGTGATGCTCGGCTATATAACGAGACATATTCGGGCGAGTATGGTTAAGGTTCTCCGATCCGATTACACAAGAGCGGCAACCCTGAAGGGTTTGGGACGACGGACGGTTATAACCAAACACGTACTTCGTAATGCTCTACTGCCTGCCATTACGGTAATCGCGATAAACCTGGGCTGGCTTCTCGGAGGAGCGGTGGTGGTCGAAGCCACGTTCGGCTATCCAGGAGTTGCCAGGCTCGTCCTCAATGCAATAAAGCACCGGGATATTCCTGTGATGGAAGCCGGCCTGTTATTCGTCGTAATTGCCTATATCACGGTTAATTTCGGAACCGACGTACTGTACACATTGCTCGATCCACGCATTCGCTACAGCAGAGGTGAAGAATAATGGCAGAGACTAGCCTCGACCTGGCCCCTAGCGCCTGGGACAGAATAAAGAGTGGCCTTTCCTACGTAGTGAAACTAAGACGCAAACCGCTTGGTTTTGCCGGATTGATCATAATCGTATTCTGGATACTCGTTTCCATATTTGCTCCTTATATTACTCCTTACGGCCCGACCCAGTTTTCCAGTGACAAGTTTGCCTCACCGTCACCGTCTCATCCGTTTGGTACGGACCGCTGGGGGCGGGACGTCTTCACCAGAATTACGGCGGGTAGCAGGACCGCATTCACCTTAGCCCTATCGGCAACCCTGCTCGGACTGGTCGGTGGAACTGCCCTGGGACTTTCCGCCGCCTACTTTGGCGGCTGGATAGAGGAAGTTCTCGGTCGATTGATGGATATCCTGATGTCGTTTCCGGCTCTATTAATTGCCATGTTTGTGTTGGGGGTGCTGGGACCGGGAACGATAAACGTCATCATTGTGATTGGAATCGCTCACATACCGAGAATCGGCCGGGTTGCCCGATCCGCGACCCTCCAGGTTAAGAACCAGGAATTCGTCGAGGCTGCGAGGGTTCGCGGAGAATCCGACTTTTACATCATGGGTGCCGAGATCCTTCCAAATATCCTGGATACTCTGGGAGTGGAGGGCGCAATTCGGTTCGCTTATTCGATTTTTCTCAGTGCCTCGCTCGGTTTTTTGGGTCTGGGCGTTCAGCCTCCGACTCCAGATTGGGGGCTGATGATTAGTGAGTCCCGAAGCTACCTGCAAATTGCTCCCTGGCTGGCGATATTTCCCGCCCTTGCGATAGCTTCGATGGTCCTTGGGGCTAACTTCCTCGCCGAAGGGCTGGAAGAAGTGACGGGAGGTGAACGATAATGACGGAACCGATACTCAAGATAGAAAACCTGGAAGTGACGTATCGCACGGAGCGAGCCGACGTCAGAGCTCTCAACGGTGTAAACCTCGACGTCACCCCGGGAGAAGTTCGAGGAGTGGTGGGAGAATCCGGCTGTGGCAAGAGTACTCTGGCGTTTGCCGTCATGCGGTACCTGGATAGAAACGGAGAGATCACCGGGGGAAGAATTCTGTTTAAAGGAGAAGACCTGAGGGAGAAGTCGGACTCCGAGATGGATGAAATATGGGGCAAACACCTGGGGATGATCTATCAGGACCCAACTGCCTCGTTGAACCCGTCTCTACCGGTCGGCGACCAGATAGCCGAGGTGGCTACCGCTCACGGACTTGCCTCCCGCGACGAGGCAATCGGGCGGGCTATCGACCTGCTGGACCGTGTCCATATAAGGGATCCGGAAGAGATAATAGATCGCTATCCTCACGAGCTTTCCGGAGGAATGCGCCAGCGCGTCGGAATTGCAGCTGGGTTGATGGGAAAACCAGAACTGCTCGTTATGGACGAACCGACGACCAACCTGGACGTGACCACCGAAGCGAAAATTCTGGATATCGTCGAAGAGCTAAAGAACGAACTCAACTCGGCTTTTCTTTACATTACCCACGATTTGGGCGTGATTGCTCGCGTGGGTGACGGTGTGGAGGTGATGTACGCCGGTCAGGTCGTTGAACAGGCAAGTATCGACGAATTATTTGAAGAACAGTATCACCCGTATACCAAACTCTTACTGAGATCGATACCCGATCCGGAAGGCGGAAAAGATTCCCTGCAGGAAGTTCCGGGATCGATGGTCGATCTCACTGACCTGCCCAAGGGATGTAATTTCAGCACCCGCTGTCCGTTCCGGAGCGAAGAGTGTTCCGAAACCGAACCCTATCTGGAAGACATAAAGGGTTCTCATAGTGCCCGGTGTTTTGAGGCACCTATAGAGGAAGCGGAGGAGACTGTGGGCGAAGAGAAAAAAACAAACGAAGGCTCAATCTGGGACACGCCCCCTGAACTTAAGCGAGAGGGACCAATTCTTTCGGTTGACCGACTGAAAAAGCACTTTGGAGGTGGTGGGAACTGGTTCCCGTGGTCGGAAGCTAACCCCGTGCGGGCAGTTGACGGGGTGGATCTAGACCTGCAAAAGGGCCAGACAGTTGGCGTGGTGGGCGAATCGGGATGCGGGAAGACGACCCTTGCCCGAACCATTATCGGTCTAACCAGCCCTACGGAAGGAAAAATCAAATTTGCCGGAGAAGACATAACGGTGCCCATTGAAAAGCGATCGGGACAGACACTCAAGCGAATCCAGATAGTCTTTCAGGATCCCCGCTCGACGTTAAATCCAAAACGGACCGTCGGCCAGGCAATTGCCCGTCCCCTGATCCTTCACGGTGAATTTTCCAGGGATATAATACCGGAAAAGACCGCCAGGCTACTGCGATCCGTCGGCCTGGACCCGACTCTTGCGGATAGGTTTCCAGATCAGCTATCGGGCGGTCAGAAACAGCGAGTAGCTGCCGCCAGGGCATTTGCCACCAATCCCGCACTGGTGTTGCACGACGAGCCGACTTCCAGCCTCGACGTATCCGTCCAGGCAACGATTTTAAACCTGCTGCGCGACCTGCAGGAGGATTCGGGCACCAGCTATCTCTTTATATCTCACGACCTGAACGTGGTGCGCCACATCAGCAATTACATAGCGGTCATGTACCTTGGTCACGTGGTGGAGTACGGGACGACAGAGGAGATATTTTCTCCTCCCTATCACCCCTATACGGAAGCTTTATTATCCGCGATTCCCGTACCTGATCCCAATTTAAGTAGAAAGCGAATCAGGCTAACCGGATCCGTACCTTCTGCAGTTGATCCCCCTTCTGGATGTGTATTTCATACTCGATGCCCTCGCAAGGTAGGGGAAATATGCGAAACCGAATCGCCACCGGTTTGCGGGGGAGGGGAGCACGAGATTCACTGTCATATTCCGGAAGAAGAGCTAAACGAAGTCGAATCCGTTCTATCTTAAAATTTCTCTGGAGGTGATGTCTATATAAGAAAATTCCGACAAATCGGAATTGGTTTTTTTGTAATCCATATTATCACCGAAAAGTAGGAGGTTTATATGAGTAAAGACAAGATTACCCGAAGAAACTTTCTGAAAAAAAGTGCTTATGTAGGTGCGGCTGGAGCTCTTTCAAGCGTTTTTGGGTTCTCGAGCTTCGGCAGCGACACCAAAGTTGCAAAAGTAGCAATTCGTCCCGCGTCTAGCATAATTCCCGGCCTTCTGTACGACTCTCCAGGCGCAGATATTTGCGGTTCTTACTGTGACTACATGTTCAGGTTAAAAGGACCGGAGCAAAAACGTGAACCCTCTCTGGTGGAAAGTTACACCTCGTCAGCTGACAAGAAGAAGTGGACGTTCAAAGTACACGAAGGGGTCAAATTTCATCACGGCACGGAACTGACTTCCAAAGACGTCGCTTATACGTTTAGAAGAATTATGGACCCCGACGTCGGATCACCTGCGAAAACTTTGTTTTCCAACGTAAAAGAAATTGAAGAAGTCGACAAATACACCGTTCGCTTCCACCTGAAAAAGCCGGGACCCAGCTTTCCCCTTGAATTCTACGATTATAATACTGCCGTCGTAGCTCACGACTTCGATTATTCGGGAGAAGGGAAGAAGAAACCCACGGGAACCGGGGCATTTAAAATCAAAAAATACGTTCCGGGAGAAAAACTCATAATGGAACGCAACCCCGATTACTTCCGACCCGGGCTTCCGAAACTGGACGAACTGCACTTCACCGTGGTGCCGGAAATCGAAACGCAGGTCCTGATGCTTATCAGCGGAGACGTCGACGTAGTTTCGTTCGTCAACAGTCAGCAGTTCAAGCGATTGAAGAATAACCCTAACGTTTCCGCCAACATGGCAACGGGCGGCATGCAGGCGCCAGTTAGTATGAGGACTGACGAGCCACCGTTTGACGACCCGCGGGTCCGAGAAGCTATGAAATACTGTGTGGACAGAGAGAGCATGCTCGATTCCGCCCTCTACGGTTTCGGAGAGATTGGACACGATCACCCGGTTGCCCCCGTTTACGAGTGGCACAAAGACCTGGGAACCAGGGAGAGGAATATTCAGAAGGCAAAATCACTCCTCAAAGAAGCGGGTTACGGGAACGGATTCGACATAACCCTCTACTACACCAACAACGTGGACCCCGGCCCGGCCATAGCCCTTAACCTCCAAAAAATGGCCAGACCGGCAGGGATAAACATTAAACTTCAGGGTTCGACCAGCGACGTTTATTACTCCAAGTACTGGCTAAAAGCAAAGCTCACCTGTACCTCGTGGGCACACAGGGAGAACGTCCTTGACGTCCTTAAACTGGCTTACACCAGTGATGGTCCCTGGAACGAAGGACACTACAAGAATCCCGAACTGGACGAACACATCGAAGCGGCATCGACCACGGTCGGTAAGGAAAAAAGACAGAAACACTTCAACGCCATCCAGGAAATCTTAAGAGAGGAAGGACCCGCCTTAATCCCTGTCCATCAGGCGAGATATGGGGGACACAATAAACGAGTAAAGGACGTGTGGAGAGTCAGAACCAGCATAGCCGACTTCAGGCACATGAAGATAGCTTAACCTCATTACAATTATCTGGAGCAACGACTCTCACCGAGCCGTTGCTCCAGTCTATTATTCTGTACTTCCTCTGCCCGATAAACTACAAGGAACAAAAATACGGCAGTTGATTGAGGCTATAGTGTTACGGGTTAGTTACCAAAATTTGCCAGGAAAACTCTCCAGCACTCACTTGATATAGGGTACCTGCTGGTACGGGTAATTGACTCCTCTACGGATAAAATAGTCAGCCTAAAACCATTACTCAGGGAGGATATTGGATGAATAGCGATAGATATTATTCGACCAAAGCACAAAAAATGGAAAGTTCCAAGATCAGGGAGATCAGCAAGATAATCGCTGAAAGAGATATTATATCACTGGCGGGTGGTATGCCGAGCCCCAGTTCTTTTCCGATTGAAATCGTTTCGGAGTTGAGCGAACAACTTCTAAAAGAGAAAGGGGCCGAGGCGTTGCAGTACGGCACCACCACCGGTTACAGGAAATTGAAAGAGGTTATTGCCAGAAGGCTTAACGAAAACTTCGACATGTCGGTCAACGGAGAAAATATACTGGTAACGTCCGGAGCCCAGCAGGCGCTTTACCTGGTTGGAAAGGTATTTGTGGAGCGGGACGACGAAGTGGTCGTCGAAGCACCGACCTATGCTTCCATGCTCCAGATCCTTCAGGAGCTGGGGGGCGATGTCAGCGATATTGAGCTGGAAAAGGACGGTTTCGCCGTAGATAAGTTCAAAAAGTATCTGGAAAATGGAGGCAATCCCAAACTGTCTTACTTCGTTCCGACCTTTCAGAACCCCTCGGGAATTACGACCAGTTTAAGAAAACGCCAGAAACTGGTCGATCTGGCAGAGGCGCACGATTTTCTTATAGTGGAAGACGATCCCTATCATCAGTTGCGGTATTCGGGGGGTAGCGTTCCTCCAATCTACAGTGTTGACGATAACAATAGAACTATATACGTCGGTACCCTGTCGAAGCTACTCGCGCCTGGCCTTAGGGTTGGGTGGATAGCGGCAAGGCAAGAATTTATCGACAAACTACAGCTTGCCAAACAGCCGGTCGACCTATGCACAAACGTATTTTCCCAACACCTTGCCTATAGATATCTGAAAGGAGATATCGTCGATCGTCAGATAGAAAAGATCAAAAATCTCTACAGAGCCAAACGAGACCATATGCTTGATGCGCTGCAGGAGTTCTTGCCCGAGAAAGTGGATTGGACTTCACCAAAAGGTGGTATGTTCATCTGGTTAACTCTTCCGGAAGATATTGATGCCGAAGAGATGTTCCAGGATGCTCTGGACGAAGGAGTTGCCTACGTTCCCGGGTCCATATTTTACGCAAACTCCCCGAAGAAAAATACGTTGAGGTTGAATTTTACCTTTGTCGATGAAAAAGAGATAACAGAAGGAGTAAAGAGACTCGGTAGGTTAATTGAAGAAATAATCGATCGATCTTAAGGGTGGATCTTCTCTGTCGATTACAGTACTTATGCTTAAAAAACGACGAGAATAACACAATAGGCCCCACTTGAAGTCTACTATGGAACTGGGAGAATTCGACCGCCGCCCTAAGTGCTTGAAGACAAATATCCTTTTGCCTAGAATCCTGTAATTATGGACTATACAAAGGAGTTAAGGGAAAAAGCGAAAGAACTTGGCGCGGATCGATTCGGGGTCGGTGATTTGGACATACTCCAGGATTATCCGACTGTTCCTCCAGATCTACTGAAAGGTTTTACCAGCGGGATTTCAATCGGGATCAAGCTTACGGATCCTGTCATTGATGCCCTGCCTGACTCCAGACGCCTTTACGCCAATCAATACCGGGTAGTCAACGATAAGCTAAACGATATTTCTTTCCAGCTTGCGAAGTTTATTGAGGAGAATAGGGGCAGGGCTCAGCCCGTACCCGCGTCAAAAGTCGTGAGCGAAGGGCACTGGCAGAGCTTCATATCTCACAAAGCTGTTGCCAGAGCAGCTGGAATGGGCTGGATAGGAAAATCACTAATGTTGATAAACCCCGACTACGGGCCCAGATTGAGATGGGCAACTATCTTGACTGATCTGGATCTGGATTGGGGCGAACCAATTGAAAATAAGTGTGGAGATTGTACGGAATGCGTGGAAGCCTGTATAGTCGACGCTTTCGAGGATTCTGGATTTGAAGACTATCCCCGAAACCGGCGCTCCTGTTTCGACGTTGATAGCTGTGCCCGGAAACTGGAAGAGTTTGCTGACGATCCCGATATAGGAAGCATGGTTTGCGGAATATGTATCAAGGCCTGCCCCTGGGGGTCAACCGAAGTTAAAAACAAAACACTTGACCCAATGTAAGCACCAGGGCTAGAAGGACCTGGCTCTCGGG
>JAGXLP010000136.1 GCA_018334615.1 Candidatus Bipolaricaulota bacterium | reverse complement strand
ACCGAATTTTTCGGTAAAGCAAATATCACAATCACGTCAGAAGAAAAAAGACGAATAGAAGTAGCCGACTTTGGTTTGGACAGGATAGAAGAGATCGGATTGCAACTTCTGACCTACGTAAATACTGATCGTTACTGCGCAAAGGAAATGGTCCTTTTTCCGGGACAGACCTGTCCGGAACACCGACATCCCGAAGTTGAAGGCCGACCAGGAAAAAAAGAGACGTTCAGGTGCAGGTGGGGAAAGGTCTATCTCTACGTTGAGGGTGAACCGGCGGATGACCCCCTTTGCAGCCCACCAAAAGGAAACGAAAAATTTTACACGGTCTGGCGTGAGATCACTTTAAAACCCGGAGAACAATACACCATAACCCCAAAAACAAAGCACTGGTTTCAGGCTGGAAATGAAGGAGCCGTTATTTCTGAATTCTCGAGCTCCAGTAGAGATAAACTTGATATATTTACCAATCCGAAAATAAAGCGCTAAAAGAATAAGAAATTAAATAGGGGGACAAACGGGCCACCTCACTTCTTATTGAGGTGGCCCTGGGTGATAATTACCTTTCTTCAGAATTCTCCCGATAAACTGCCAGTTGTTCTTTGAATTTAGGATCCTTCAACTTGTTAATTGCTCTATCCTGCAATTGTCTGACCCTCTCCCTGCTGATGTCAAATACATCTCCCACTTCTTCTAGAGTCAGGGGCTGGTAATCCTCCAGGCCGTAACGAAGCTTAACTATCTGTTTTTCCCTATCCGAGAGCGCTTTATTAAGGAGACCCTTGAGCCTATCTTCCAACATGTCGCCAAATGCTTCCTTCTCTGGCTGAGTGCTATTTTCATCAGCCAACACGTCTCCCAGTGCTTCGCTTCCGCCTTCGTCTTCCCGCAGCGGTTTGTCCAGAGAAACCGATTCCCTTTTTGCCCGACGAGCTTTCCTGATCTTATCCTCTCCTACGTCCAGTTCTTCCGCTATTTGTTCCGTATCCGGTTTTTCCCCGTGTTCTTCTTTGAAACTATTGATGTAACTATCGATCTTTCTGTTCAGAGACGTAACGTGAGACGGTACTCTCACCGTCCGCGATTCGTTGTTCAGTGCTTTTAGTATGGATTGTCTTATCCACCAGGTAGCATAGGTACTAAACTTATAGCCCTTTCTCCAGTCGAATTTATCGATTGCTTTCATCAATCCAATATTCCCTTCCTGGATGATGTCCAAAAAGGGTAGTCCGTAGCCTCTGTATTTTTTCGCTATACTGATCACCAGTCTGAGGTTTGCCGAGGCAAGCTTTTCTCTGGCCTCTTCGTCTCCTTGTTCTATCCTTTTGGCAAGCTCTTTTTCCTCTTCACGGGAAAGCAGAGGACCTGCCTCAACTTCGTCGAAATATCTTCGTACGGGATTTCCGCTTTTATCCTTTTTTGTTCTCGCTTCAACCATGAGGGGTCACCTCCAATTGCGCCCCTGTTATTCAGGAAAAATTGACTTTCGGCGATTATGTTATCGATTGTGTAAATTTTTCTGCATTGACTTTAGTTTCCAGGCCGGTTTAACCCTTACCTGTGTAAAATTATTTAGCAGTCCCTTAGTAACTCTGCTAATTATTATAATGGGTTAACTTCCTTTTTCAAGGCTATTTGAAATAAGTTTTAATTAGATTTGAATTTAAACAGTTACAGGAAAAACGGTCAAATCATGTAGAGGCCTGGAGAACTGAACTGTTCCAGGTACCCCATTACACTTATATTCTTGCTTAACACCCTCTAGGCCGGCAGAGTACTTCCCTTACCTCCGTATCAAATACGCAGTTGGAATGTCCCGGTCTTACAATACAAGCAGTATCAGCGCCTCGTCCGGTCCCACCGACGGCAATTATCTCTCTATCATAAGGAACGAGCCCCGCATCTAGAGCCATTATTGAAATTTCTACTGAAACCTTAACTCCCTGGCCAAACATTCTAAGTGCCTGTGCCATTATCTCGGCCGGATATAAACCTCCGAAATCGTTTTTTACGGAACGAGCCACTCCGGCAAGTACATGCGTGGTGGTTAAGATTTCTACGCCCTGAGCCTCTAATTCATCCCTTGTTTCCTGACCCATTTCGTCGACACCTGGCTCTCTGAACCCAACGTGATGAGTGACGCAAACGGTGTTAACCGAAAGATCGCCGACAATTTTCAGAAACTTCCTACCCGTTTCACCTGTATTCGATGCAATCACGACGTCCTCAAGCTGGGAACCCTCTAGCCTGTTTACAGCTATCTCCAGTGTTTTTCCGGTATTCTCTCTACCCGGTTTTTGCCAGTACATGTAATCACCTGGAAATAAATTCAGATAGATATTTCTGAACTGTCAATTCTCATTTTTCTTGATCCTATTCTCAATTTTTCTCCTATTACAGTAGTAGGAAGAGACCGCCAGCGTAATTTTTCTCTCCGATAAACCCGGGAACCGTTCGCCAATCTCCTCCTTGGTAGCCCCATTTTTGTAAAGCTTTACGATTTCCCAGTCCGGTACTTCACCTTCCGGGAAATCGGAGCTTTGGCTTAATACCTCGTTCCGGGACTCCTCGTCTTTTCCGGTTTTGGAGAAATTTTCAGTCTCATCTTCCCGATTCATGTTGCAAGCTGCACCTCAAAGATTTCCCTGGCTCCCCGTCGAGACAGAGATATATCTAAATCCCCTGTCACATAATGAAACTTTATTATGCCGGTAACCTGGTTTACGAAAATAGCTTATCCTGACTTTCCCAAACATTTCCGGACCTTATGAATATCGATTGAAGCAAGGCTCTTCGCAATAAAATCAGCCCGTTCCAGTATCCCGGTTTCATCCTTAGAGAACCCTTCATTGGGTATCAAAAGGCATAGGGCTCCAGCTCGCTTAGCCGCAAGTAAGCCATTTTTTGAATCCTCGACAACCAGGCTTTCTTCCGGGTTAACTCCGACATTCCTGGACGCGGTAACAAAAATATCCGGTGAAGGTTTACTTTTCTCTACGTGGTCATCCGAGGTCACGCTAGAGAAACAATCCCTAAACCCGTGCTTTTCCAAAAATACCTCCACCAGTTCCAGCGGCGCGCTGGTGGCCAGGGTAATTTTCAACGAACTCTCATTAACGGCTCTTAAAAATTTCTCCGCTCCATCGATAAGCGGAGCCTTCCCGTAATGCTTTTTCACCAGTTTTATCCGTTTCTCCCTGATTTTTTCCGGAGAAGCCTGAAGGTCAAATTTATTCTTGTAAAATTTGGCCGCGTACTTTTGTCCTCGCCCAACCAGGTCGTCATGGGTAATATCCCTAATTTTAGACACTGGCATGTCCACTCCATATCCCCTCAATAGCTCAACCTCACTGAGAAACCAGGCTTTCCGACTGTTTACCAGAGAGCCGTCAAGATCAAAGTGAATTGCTTTAATTTTCCCGAGA
>JAGXLP010000029.1 GCA_018334615.1 Candidatus Bipolaricaulota bacterium | reverse complement strand
TTCCCTGACAAACTTTTATCGTGTGCTCGCCCTGGGGTTCCAGGTAAAATTGAGAGTAAAATGTGGCTATCCCCGCTACGTTTGCCAGCGGAGTTTGGGTATAATCGGCTATCGTTTCCAAGGCGGCTTCGGGTAGGTAGCCTCGGCTTTTCTGAACCTTTTGTAGTGCTGGGATTACTGATTCCCTGTTTTCCGGTAGCTCTTCAATCAACTCTAGGTAGGTTTGAGAAAGAGTTTCTTGCTCAAGATTGTTGTTCTTGGTCATAGGCCCTCCTTGTTTTTTGGAGTTGTTACAGGTATTTGTCGTTCTAAACTAGTCGGGAGATTCTATATCCCCATTTTGTATTGCGTTTACCAATTTTAAAAGTTTTCCGGTCGCCTTGTCGAATAGCTTCTCACCTTTTTCCCTTGTTGCCTTGGTTGGGTCACCTACTACTCCCTTGCTTGTGAAGTTGCTTGTGTCGTAGGCGACTCTGGTTCCATGAAATCTGCGGCCCCAGCTGTCTGAGCCACGTTCCATCGGACCGTTTATCAGTTTGGGCTTTAAAAATTTAACTAAAGAGGTCTCGAGTTCGCCGGCGTGACCCATGTTTTTTGCCGAGATCGCGTTGAACCAGGTCCATTCCAAAGCAAGAATTTCGTGTTCATGATAAAGGATCTGGCACATTTCTTGAATAGCAGATACGTTACCCCCGTGCCCGTTAACAATTACAAATTTCTCGACACCGAACCCCCTGGCCGATAAGATAATTTCCTTAACTTGTCTCCTGAAAGTTTCCGGGGAGAGGTACAACGTACCCGGGAACTTCGAGTGTTCCCTCGATACACCGACAGTAATTGACGGAAGCAGAAGAACATCCGCTTCGTCTGCCACGTATTTGGCAATCTCCTCGGCGATCAAGGAATCCGTATTTAACGGACAGTGGGGACCGTGTTGTTCTGTACTACCCGTTGGGAGCAAGGCGATCTCTGGTTCCCGCTCTTCAAACTCGGTCCAGCTCATTTCTCCCAGATTCATGCGTTCTCCTGATGTAGTAGGCTCTAAATCATCTTAACCATATTACCGAACAAGTTTTTCGCGGTCAACTTAATTCATACCTAAGTCGAACAACTCTCTTTTCTTATGGATATGGACAACGTCTAAGTCAAAAAACTCCGCCCAAGGGACGGGGCTTGTAGAAATAATAATTAACTAGGCCCTTTAGTCTTTTACAAAAAAAAGGCCTCCAGCACAGGGCTCGCCGACACACCTTATGTGAGAATGAAATAGTGTCTTTCGGTTAAGTGTTATAATCGCTCGATTTTAATGTTAAAATAAGCACTAAAACGGTGATTTTCAAAAAACTAATTGCCTCTTGCAAAAAACCGGAATATTATACCACAATCAAGAAAGTGATTCGCTAAATTCAGCCTGGACTTGTATCTAAATGTCTGAACACTGGAGGTAATTAAATGAAATATGCGGTCGGGGTAGATGCTGGAGATACATTTACGGACGCCGTACTCTTTGAACTCTCCGAGGAAAACGTAGGGTCAGTCGCCAAAGTACCGACCACCCACGATGATTTATCCAGAGGTATTTTCAAGGCGATTGACGAGGTTGTAGGTGATATAGATGAAGATAAAGTTGCCCGGGTCTCTCTTTCCTCGACCCTGGCAACCAATTCAATCGTCGAGGGGAGGGGTGGTCCAGTTGGTTTGCTCATGCTGGGCTGGAGTCCGGAACGGGGAGAGGAATTTCCCAGGACCAAACAAGGTTATATCCCCGGAAGGTTTAACCCCCGGGGAGAGGAGATACAACCTCTGAACACTAGCAAGGTAGAACCGCTCGTACACGAGTGGGGGGAAGAGGTTGTTGGATACGCGGTTTCGGGGTATTTCTCGGTAAGAAACCCCCAGCATGAAAACGAAGTGGGGAAGATAATTGAGAGGCATACGGATAAGCCGGTGATAGTAAGTCACGATCTCTCACCGGAGCTGGGATTTTACGAAAGGGCAGTCACTACGGTTCTGAATGTAAAGATAATTCCAATAATAAATTCTTTTATCGATAGCGCCAGTAAGGCCCTTAAGGAAAGAGGGATAGAGGCGCCAGTAACGGTAGTGAAAAGCGACGGCTCGCTGGCAAAATCTTCCGAAATAAAAAAGAGGCCCATTGAAACAATATTCTCCGGTCCGGCCGCCAGCGTAATTGGGGCCCGGTGGTTATCGGGCAAGAATAACGGAGTAGTTGTGGATATAGGAGGTACAACCGTCGATATCGGGATACTGAAGGACGGGTTACCGTCGTTGGATAAGTCAGGGGTACAGGTCGGAAAATGGAGAACAAAAGTTAAATCGTTGGACCTCCATACTGTCGGCCTCGGCGGGGATAGCAGAATCGAAGTTGACAAAGAAGGTAACCTTGCGTTCGGTCCGAAGACGGCGAAGCCTCTTGCCTTCGGAGATTTGTCAAAAGATGAACTGGATAGCGTCTACGTCCATGAGGACAGTTCTTTCCTGGCGAGAAGAGAGGGAGGAGAGGGGATATTGGAAGGGTTGAGCGAACCCCTTTCGGAATTTTTCCGGTTAATAGGCGAAGAAACTGTAAATAGAAGTAAGTTGCTCGACATGGTTCGTGAGCGAGGCCTTGTTAGGAGCAGTTACTACCTCCGGGAGCTGGAACGTCTTGGTATAGTGAAGAGGGTGGCGCTGACTCCCACGGATCTACTTCACGTTGTTGGCGAGTACACCGAAGGAAACAGGGAGGTCTCCAGGGCGGGTATTGACGTGCTGGCACAAAAGATGGAGTGGAGTGGGAATTTAACTGAGTGTGCGGAAGAAATAAAAGAGTCTTTTGAAAAAGAGATTGCTCATGAGATGGTGAAGAAATTTATTCTGGACGAGGAGCCCGGTTCTGTGTTTGACGGAAATTACGTGTGGGATTATTTTAGAAAAGGGGGCAGTGACGAACTATCCGTTAACCTCCTCCTTAACCTCCCCTTGATTGGTATCGGTGCACCTGCCGGGGTATTCCTGCCCCGTGTTGCCTCGTGGTTTGGAGCGGATTTCGTCGAGGTGGAACACTACAGTGTGGGAAATGCAGTTGGGACCGTAACCGGTCGGGTCACCAGAAGGTTCGAGGTCCTATTGGTGGAAAACCAGGAGGAGGGAAATTTTACAATGTTCCTTCCGGACGAGAGAAAAGTTATTGAAGAAGAGGAAGAAGGCCTTGCCCTGGAACAAGCCAGGAAATACTCCATAAATCGAGCAAAAGAAATGGTTCGGAAGACAGGGGGAAAGAATACCAGTGTCTCCGTTGATGCAGAAGATTTCAGTCATGGAAGGGCTTTCATTGATGTAGTAGCTGTGGGTAGGCCGGAGCTAAAAGATCAAGTTTAAAATAATTTGACGGTCAAGATAAAAACTTGTAATATCATTATATAACCGATATATTACTTTCGTGAAGCGGTTAATTTATAATTTATTTACTGGGACTGTGGTCCATTTATTTGAGTTTGTTTAATGCTCCTGTATTGGCCGAAAGCTCGTTCGAACTACGAAGTATTTGGAGCCGTTGTTTATCTAGCTAATTTGTTCAAGTTTAGATAACAAAAACTTATTATTAGTGGTAAAAGAGGGCAACAAAATGGAAAGAGACGAAGTTTTAGACATCATTAAAGAAAGGATCGTTTATTTGGACTACGAACCGGGCAAACAATTGCGAGAGAAGGAATTAAGGGAGGAGTTTAACATAGGTAGGACTCCGCTAAGGGAAATTTTCATAAAACTCGAAAACGAAGGTTTAATTACCACTGTCCCCCATAGTGGAACCTACGTCTCTACTGTGAGCTTTCACGAGTTACGGGATCTTTTCGAAGTAAGGAGTTATCTTATTAGCCTTGCCGGGAAACTTGCGGCAAGGAGGATTACAGAGGGAGAAATAAAGAAGTTACGGGAGCTTATTGAGGAGATGAATTCGGAAGAGGACCCAAAGGAATTAATGAAGTTGGACTCCCGTGCTCACGAGCTAGTAAATAATGCTACAAAGAATGGGGTACTGGCCGAAAACCTGCGAAAACTCAGGCAACAATCGGTCAGGATATGGGTTTTCCCCAGGACGAAGAAGTTTATGAGTAAGTTTAAGGACGAGTTTTTGGAGCTTACCGAGGCGCTCGAGGACGGGAATGAAAAAAAGAGCGGGAATATTCTGGCTTCCCACATGGAAGATTTTATTGATGAAATAAAAGATCAATTTATTAGTGAAAGCCATTTAGAGCGGGAGTTATAAAAAGGAGGTGGTGCGGCCGATATCCTTACCTGCTGTGTGAATAGTAATGGGTTAACGTGTGTAGGGGTCTGAGTTTGCAATTTTTTTTGAGTCGGGTTAATATATTAAGTGTATACTGGTCTAATAAATTTACAAGAACCTGGAGGTCTTTATGTTACAGACGAATAAATTTGTCAACAAAACACCTCGGTTTAATATTTTATCCGAGGACGATAAGGAACAGCTCTACGACGGGGCTCTGGAGATACTCCAGCATACGGGAATGAGAGTTGACCACGAGGAAGCGAGGTCAATATTTGCCGATGCGGGAGCCAGGGTGGAAGATAACATGGTATACCTTCCGCCCAACCTGGTAAATGATGCCGTGGAGAAAGCCCCTAAAAAAGTTCTTATTTATGACAGAAACGGAGATCTATCGATGAGGTTGGGGGGCACGAATTCGTATTTTGGTTCAGGGACGGATGTGCCCAGGACGCTTGACGAAAGCGGCGAAATGAGGAATCCGAGGCCGGAGGATTTGGCCAAATGGGCAAAAATTTGTGATTACCTTGACAATATCGATTTTTCCTCACCGATCGGCCTGTTAAGAGATGAACCAGAGAACATCCAGGACATACTGGAAGCGAAACAGATAATTAGCACCACGACAAAACCCATGATGTTTTGCTCCTGGGACGACCAGGGAACGGAAGATATATTTGACATGGCTGCAATCGCTGTTGGAGGGAAGGAACAGCTGAAGGCCAAGCCCTACATCCTTCATTACATTGAACCCGTTACCCCATTAAGCCACAGCAAAGAAGTAATGGCACAAACCATCTTTGGCGCGAAGAACAACCTACCAACGATATACACGCCGATGCCTTCGGGGGGAGCGGTTAGCCCGATGACGTTTGCTGGTTCGATTGCTCTTGGCCTGGCGGAATCTCTAACCGGAATAACTCTGGGTCAACTTGTGAACGAAGGGGCGCCGATGATTACTGGCGGTATCTACTCCATACTGGACATGAAGACGTCAAGCTTCGTCTATGGAGGACCAGAATTTCTCTTGATGAACGGGGCCGTCGCAGAAATGAGCAATTATCTGGAACTGCCGATGTTTGGTACTGCTGGTGTTACGGATTCAAAACAGGTCGACGCTCAGGCCGCAATTGAAGCTACTCTCAATATTGCGACGCAGTCGCTTGTTGGCGCCAATCTTATTCATGACGTAGGTTACTTGTCTTCAGGACTACTTTATTCCTATGATCACCTCGTCATGAGTGATGAGATAATTGGGATGGTCAAGCGAATCATGAAAGGCATAGATACTTCCGGAGATAGAATTCCTCTTGATTTAATAAACGAAGTGGGTCCGAAAGGAAACTTCCTCAATACTTCTCATACGATGGATAATTTCAAGGAAGAACACTGGCAGCCCAGCTTAATGGACCGTACTAATTTCGACGCGTGGGAAAAGAATGGTAGCAAGACGATGGGTGACAGGATCAGTGAGAAGACCGCTGAGATTTTGGAAACACATGAGCCTCCTCTTCTTGAGCAATCCAAACAGGATAAGTTAGACGAAATTATAGAAGAAGAGAGAGAAAAGCGAGACGTGAGTTATTAAGGAGGGACAATGTTAGAAAATCAATTATCAAGCAACAAATCTACCCAAGATAAGGTTGGGTTTGAGGTTCTTAGCGAATCGCAGGTTAAGGACATTCATCAGGCATCTCTGGAGATCCTGGATTCAACCGGAGTAAATATTCACTTAAAGGAGACCCGGGATATGCTGGAAGATGCTGGCTGTAAAGTAGAGGGAGAAAAAGTCTACTTCCCGCCGGCTCTGGTTGAATGGGCTATCGACTCGGCTCCCTCCCGGACCTATTTGTATGATAGGAATGGAGAAAATCCTCTGACCCTGGGAGGGCACAATGTGACATTTGGTCTTGGCCCAACCCTGTTAAATATGCGAGATCCGGAGACGGGTGAGAGAAGGCCTTTCCAAAAACAGGATACGGTAAACGCCGCACGGCTGGTCGATGCTTTAGATAATATTGATTGGGTATCCGGTCTGGGTACTATTGATGACGTTCCCCACGAACACTCGGACCGACACGAATTCGAGGCGATGGTTAAAAATACGACTAAACCGATCGTTGCCTGGAGTTACACCAACGAAGGGCTGAAAGACATTATTGATATGGCTTCCGCGGTTGCCGGAGGAGAAGAGGAGTTTTTGCGTAAACCTTTTGTCGTATCCTATTCCGAACCCATTTCTCCTCTAACACACGATAAAGACGCCTCGGAAAAACTTTTGATGACGGCTGACTATGGAATACCGACAATTCACACCCCAATTCCTCAGGCCGGGGCAAGTGCACCAGTTACGCTGGCAGGCCAGCTTGCCCAGGGGAACGCAGAAAACCTTTCTGGCCTTGTGATATCCCAGGTTAGACGGGAAGGACTTCCGTTCTTCATCGGTGGGGTAATTTCGATTATGGATATGCAGACTGCGATTTTGGCCTACGGTGCTCCTGAAAAAGAACTTGCTACTGCTGCATACATGGATATGGCCCATCACTACGAGATACCTACCTTTGGTACGGCAGGTTGTACGGATTCCAAACTAGTTGACCAGCAGGCAGGGATCGAAGCGGCTCTTTCATCTCTATTCTCTGCGTTGAGCGGAGCCAATTTGGTTCACGATGTTGGATATATCGAATCCGCCACGACCGGTTCGTTAAGCCAAATTGCCATGGTGGACGAAATCGTGGGCATGATTAAGAAGTTTGCTGGCGGAATTGAAGTTAACGACTATACATTGGCGTTGGACGTGATTGATGAAGTAGGGCCCGGTGGTGATCACCTGACTCACAAACATACTCTGGATAACTTTAAGGAAGTATCATGGCATCCTACGTTGATGGATAGGCACGTTCCCGATACTTGGAAGGACAAAGGGTCAAAGACACTCGAGGATAGATTAAAGGAGAAAGTCAATCAGATTCTGGAAGAGCATGAACCGGAACCTCTACCCGATGATGTGGTAGAGAAAATTGATAGCGTAATTAAAAGCCTTTGATGCTGGAAAATTAAATGAAGGGGGAGAGTTTTACTCGAACTCTCCCCCTTCGTTATCTATCCTGCTCGGGTTAGTTATATTTGCCTCCGTGGAGAAATTTGTAAATATCGCTCAACAATTAGAGGAGTCGGTGAATATATGGGTAAGGGCCATGAAAATATTTTGAGAAAAAGGGTCAAAAGAGTGGGTAAAATAAAATAAACTGCTGTTCAAACTTGGCTTTGGCTAGAAAATATTTATAATAATAAAGTGGTGTGGAGAAATTGAAGAGCGAGACAGGAGGAGAAAATGCCTTCAATTGAGTTAGAGGGTGTCTACAAAGTTTTCGGGGATGAGCCGGATAAGGCTGTTAAGTTAATTAATGAAGGGGCGGATAAAGACGAGGTCCGCGAAAAGACCGGTCAAGTGATCGGAGTTCAGGACATCTCGTTTGAGATAAAAAATAACGAGTTATTTGTTATCATGGGACTGTCCGGATCGGGGAAGTCGACTTTGCTTAGGTGTGTTAACAGGTTGGTGGAGCCGACCAAGGGGAAGATAACGCTAAGGACGGATTCCGAAGAGTATGATGTCACCACAGTGGATTACGAAACACTGAGACAGATAAGAGAGACCCAAATAAGCATGGTATTTCAAAACTTTGCTTTGTTCCCCCATAGAACGGTAAGGGAAAACGTGGGATTTGGGCTGGAAATTCAGGGGGTGGGAGACAAAGAAAAAAACAGGAAATCACAAGAACTCATTGAAGTGGTGGGGCTGGAAGGTTTTGGTGATTCGTATCCTTCACAATTATCGGGGGGAATGCAACAAAGAGTTGGGCTTGCCAGAGGGCTGGCTACCGGGGCGGAAGTTCTTTTAATGGATGAGCCTTTTTCGGCTCTGGATCCTTTGATTAAGGTCCAGATGCAGGTAGAATTGCTCGATCTCATGGAGGAAATGCAGAGGACAGTTTTGTTTGTTACTCACGATCTGGATGAAGCGTTAAAGCTGGGACATCGTATTACTATCATGGAAGCCGGAAAAACCGTACAAAAGGGGACACCGGAGGAAATAATTGTAAACCCAAAAACAGAGTACGTGGCTAACTTTGTTGATAATGCCGATCCATCAGATGTTCTCAGGGCTGTGACGATTGCTGAGAAAGATTTCAGGGTAAGTGAAGATAACAGGGTAAAGATAAATGAAACTACAGAGGTCGAACTAAGCAATGGCCAGGAAGTTGAAAAGGGTTATCTAGCGGGCACCCCAGTGTCGATCGAGCCGCTGGAAGGTTATGACAGTCCGGAAAAAGAAGTAATACTTTATGTCTCTCCCGATACACCTATAAGTGAAATAATGAGAGCAAGGCTTAATTATACTTCCACCCCCGTACTCGTCCTAAAGGATCAGGAGTTGGTGGGCTTTGTAACAGAACAAAATCTCCTTCACGGCTTGCTGGAAAAGGGTAGGGGATAAAGATGTTTGATATGTTATTTCTTAAAACCAGTTTACTAATTTGGAGTGAGGTTTAATGGGAGATATATTTAGCATTTACAGAATTCCGGTTGATGTTTGGGTGGCTGATGGTGTGGACTGGCTTGTAAGTAATGCCAGGTTCATTTTTCAAGGAATAAAATGGCCTCTGGCCCAATTGTTAGATGGCTTGGAGTTCTTACTCCATATCACTCCTCCATTAATATTTTTGATTTTATTGTTTCTATTTGCTTGGTGGGCCAGTAATTGGAAGGTTGCTATTTTTAGTGTAGCGGTATTTGCCTTGATTGGGTTTATGGGAAAAGGTCTTTGGGATTATACGATGACTACCCTGGCTGCAGTGCTTGTTTCCGTAATCGTGGGGGCGGTACTCGGAATACCGCTTGGGATAATATCGGCGAGGAGTGATAGGTTCTATGCTATTATCCGTCCTTTCCTTGATATGATGCAGACCACCCCTGCCTTTGTATATCTGGTTCCTGTTGTGATGTTGTTTAGTATAGGTACCGTTGCGGGATTGATAGCTGTAGTCATTTACTCCTTACCTCCGGTGATTAGGTTGACGAACCTGGGAATAAGGCAGGTGCCCGACGATGTGGTTGAGGCTTCCACTGCTTTTGGCGCTACTCCAAACCAGACACTCCTAAAAATCCAGATCCCCCTGGCTCTGGATACCATTATGCAGGGGATCAATCAAAATATCATGCTTGCACTTGCAATGGTAGTAATGGCCGCGTTGATTGGTGCCGGTGGCTTAGGCGTACCCGTTTATGAAGGGTTAAATGCATTAAGAATAGGATTGGCCGCCATTGGGGGTATATCAATTGTGGGAATGGCTATGGTTCTTGATAGAGTGACTGAAGGTATCGGCGAAAAAGCTCCAGGGAAACGAGAATAAGTGTTTAAAAATGGATTTCTGGGAGGTGATAATGGTCTTGGTAGTTAAGTATATTAAGGTCGGGTCTGGTTCAATCAATTAACAACATCAAAGGGGGTAAAACATGAATAAAAAGTTAATCATAGTAATCGGAATGATCGTTGGTTTACTTGTCACGGGTCTGGCGGGCTTTGCTGCCCAAAAGCCGGGCGAAGGAGTTACAGTTACCGTTGGTCGAGCGACCTGGCAGTCCGCCAAGCCAGTTGAAGCAGTTACTACATTATTAATGGAAAGGCTTGGCTATGATGTAAAACCGCCCAAGTCGATGTCTAACCCTATCTTTTACCAGTCTCTCGCTCTAGGTGATCTTGACTATTGGCCGAACGTTTGGTGGCCGCTACATGCGCCTCAATTACCGGATGATTTCGAAGAAAGTGCAAGTATTTTGGGTCGGATTGTCAAGAACGGTGCTATTCAAGGTTTTCTCGTTGACAAGAAGACTGCGGAAAAGTTTAATATAGTTAGCCTGACCGACTTCAAACGACCCGAAGTCATAGAGGCATTTGACTACGACGGAAATGGAAAGGCCAATTTAGGTGCATGCCCACCTGGTTGGGGTTGCGAGGAAGCAATAAAGAGAATGCTGGACACCTACAATCTCAGAGACTACATTGAACCAGCTAAGCCCGGGTATTCTGCCATGTTTGCCGACAGGAAGACCAGATACGAGAAAGGCGATTCGGTTTTCTACTACACCTGGACTCCTAATTACACGGTACTGCAACTGGAACCCGGGAAGGACGTAGTTTGGATTAATACTCCCTATATAGACCCGACCAACGAAGCTCAGGAAGCAGTAATCTCGCAAGCAGGTGTTGGTGCAATGGTAATTCATAACCTGAAAGGGGCTGTTACTGAGTATATTCACACTGGATGGCCTCCTGGTGACATTAGGTTTGCGGCAAACGACAAATTCCTTGATAATAACCCGGCCGCGAAAAAGCTTATGGAACTCGTTGAGATACCGATGGAAGACCTGAACGAGATGACCAGAAGGATTAGTGAAGGAGAAGATGAAAGAGCAGACGTCCTTGGTATGGCGGAAACTTGGCTGCAGGAAAATAACGATAAAGTTCAGAGTTGGCTAGAAGAAGCAACAGCTGCTGCCGAGTAAATAAGCCATAAACCTTTTTGCATTTTGATTAGAAGTTTATGATTATGAGGGGGGTTTTTACCCCCCTTTTTTAATCTTCTACTTCCAAAATACTTAGTCCTGGGTTAATGGGTTAACTTTGAGCCTTTTTGCTTTCCAGTTCCGGAAGTTCAAAATCCTTCTCGTACTTATTGCATATGTTGCAGGGCCTCCCGGATATTTGTAACTTTACTGGGAGAGGATCATCAAAAACGGAAAAGACAAGGTGCCCTTTGCGTTCCTCGTTTGGTTTGAGAGAACCTCCGACAAAGGATTGCTCATCGCTAATTCCTACGGATTTATACTGTCTACCGCGCTCGTCGATTAACTTGATATCTGTTTTGTACAAGTTTCTCTCGCCCTCGGTGGAAGTATTTTTCACAGCTAAATCCATTAACAGAAAGCTTCCCCTAGAACCGGATTCGTATTTTGTTCCTAACCTGTCTTCAACTGTGTCCTGAAAAGAGAGATCTTTAATAATTATATGAAACGGACCGGCGGTACCAGCGAGGACTCGATCTGTCTTTTTATCTTCCACTTCGGTTCGATCTTTCTCGTCTGCGTTGCTTTTTTTCTGTTTATCGCTCTGCTCCTCTTCTGTCGTCTGGTGTATATCTGATTTCAATACCCACCCGGTAATTTGAGTTTTTATCCACTTGCCTTCTTCTTCCAGTTTTTCGATTTTTATAGGTATATCTAATACGAAAAATGCCTTTCCTTCCTTTTCCAGGAAGATCTTTGTCTCTTCAGGTAAAATCGTGCTCGCGTCTTCTTCTTCCGGAAGAACGGTCATCGTAAGAAGAAATACTATTGAGATCGCCAGGAGTACGTAAATTAGCTCCTTTTGTGAAGACATTTGAAACCTCCTTGTATTTAATTTTTCCGGTAATGGATAAGAATATGTGTGTATACCCCATATGAATTTTATAACAAAAACCCTTTGTATAAAAGCAAATTAATGAGGAACTCGATCGTTGTCGATGATTATTTTAACACTTGTAATAGTTGTTTGGTGAAGTTGATCCTTTAGTGGGATAATTTATCCCACAATCTTCCTTGTAACCCTATTATCAAAGTATATAATGATTTCAAGAATCTAGAACAACAATAAATATTTAAGGAGGTTAATGTTAGAATGAGCGACTTACT
>JAGXLP010000028.1 GCA_018334615.1 Candidatus Bipolaricaulota bacterium | reverse complement strand
TTTCTTTCCAGCTTATGTATTAGAAGCGCTCAGTTCAGGTATGACCATTTGAAGCCCTGTAAATTGGCCTGTCTTTTTTGACTATGTCTTTTGGAATGATGGTTGCCAGGGAAAATTTTGTTTGTTATCATAAGGTCGCACAAAAAAGCTCCGTGGGGGAGTTCTAAAGGGATTTTAGGTTGAGTAATTTTGCTGTCGCCGAAAATCCAGTATAATACTAAAAATTCATATTTTTTATCATTGATGAGAGGATTATTGCATGGAAAGCGATCAAAACAAAAATAATAGCTATCGTCTCTCGTATTCTCCTCACATACATAAGGGCGAAAAGACCTCAGAAGTTATGCGGGGAGTGGCTTTAGCTCTCCTTCCCGCGGTTGCTGCAGGAATATATTACTTCCGACTTGACGCAGTATACCTTTTACTGACGACAGTCCTGGCCAGCCTTTTATCGGAAGCTTTGATGCAAAAGGTTCTCGGCCGGGATGTAGACCTATCCGACAATAGTGCCCTTGTGACGGGTCTGCTGGTTGCTCTGATTTTGCCTCCCGAAATTCCTCTTTTCGCGGCGGGTCTGGGAAGCGTCTTTGCGATAGCTATAGGAAAACAGCTTTTCGGTGGCCTGGGGAAAAACATCTTTAATCCTGCGTTGATTGGCAGGGCATTTCTCGTTGCAGCTTACCCGGTATTCATGACTACGTGGACAAAGCCTGTCGGGTTTGACGCGGTTACTTCCGCAACTCCTCTTGCCGCAGCCAGGTTCGATAACGTTATGACTCCCCTCTGGAGATTGTTCGTCGGGAATATATCCGGTTCGCTCGGGGAGACCTCGGCACTGGCTTTGATCATAGGTGGAATATACCTCCTGGCTAAAGGCTATATCGATTGGAGGATTCCCGCCGGGGCGATAGCTTCCTTGCTGGCGCTTTCCGCGGTGATTTGGGGTATTTATCCCGGTCAGTTTTCTCCTCCGCTATTTCATCTTCTAGCCGGGGGTTTCCTAATTGGAGCAATATTTATGGCTACTGACCCGATTACTTCTCCCGTAACCAAGTCCGGTCGGTGGATCTTCGGAGTTGGAGTCGGTGTTATCACCCTGGTAATACGAACCTGGGGAGGTTATCCGGAAGGTGTTATGTTTTCCATTCTGTTGATGAATGCTTTCCGGCCCCTGATTGACCGTTTTACCGTTCCAGCCCCGTTTGGCGGTGGTAGCAGATGAAAAAGATAGGGAGGATGGTTCTTACTTTAACCGTACTTGGATTAATTAGCGGCCTTGTCCTCTCCATGGTTTCCAACTACGCCGACCCGCTAATAAAACAAAACCAGCAGGAAGCCATACGGGAAGCCGTCTATTACGTCGTCCAGCCAACTGAGTCATACGAAAAGAAGACGATGGACGGAAAGGTCATTTACGAGAGTTATGACTCATCGAACGAGCTGATTGGTTATGCTTTTACCGCTAGTGGGAGTGGCTACCAGGGAACCATTCGCGTAATGGCGGGAGTTGGTCCGGACCTAAAGGAAATTAAAGGAATCCAGATTTTGGAATCGAACGAGACACCCGGACTCGGGGGTAAAATAAGGGGAGAAGACTTTAAAAACCAGTTTAGAGGACTAAATATCAGCCAGGAAGTCGGCCTGGTAAAGACTGAGGAGCCCGAGACGGGCGAAATCCAGGCAATTACGGGAGCAACAATCTCCTCGAGGGCAATAGTAAATATAATAAACAAGGAATTAACTCGCGTCCGAAGTATCTTTGACGAGGGTGAGTGAGATGGTTAAAGACTTTATTAAGGGTCTATGGAAGGAAAACCCCGTATTCGTTCAGGTTCTGGGGATGTGTCCGACCCTGGCGGTTACGACTTCACTGATTAACGGGCTATCCATGGGTTTGGCCACCACGTTCGTCCTGGTGGCTTCTGGATTGGCTATCTCCTCCTTGCGTAAATTGATTCCAGATCAGGTACGGATTGCAACTTTTATGATAGTGATATCCTCCTTCGTGACAGTAGTTAAGTTGCTCTTTGAAGCCCACATACCAGCGATAAGTAGCCAACTTGGTCCCTACCTGCCGCTCATCGTTACTAACTGCATAATTCTCGGGCGGCAGGAAGCATTTGCCTCAAAGGAGCCAGTTAGCCGATCTTTGCTGGATGCGCTCGGTATGGGGATCGGTTTCGCGCTTGCTCTCGTCATCCTGGGGAGTGTCAGGGAATTATTTTATCAGGGAACGATCGGAGGGGTTCAGGTTCTCGGCTCCTGGTACAAGTCGATGATAATTATGGTTCAACCCGCAGGTGCGTTTATTAGCTTGAGTCTGCTTGTCGGGCTCTTCCAGCGGATATCGGGGAGGAAATAGCCATGGAATATTTCTTTATCTTTGTAGCCATCGTTCTTACGCAGAATTTCGTTCTACACTACTTTCTCGGAATATGCCCTTTCCTCGGCGTTTCCGACGAGATGGAAGGAGCTTTCGGTATGGGAATGGCGACTACTTTTGTTATGACTCTGACCGCAATAATTACCTGGAATATAAATACGTTTATTCTGAAAGCCTTCAACGTGGAATTCCTGGAATACGTCTCGTTTATCCTGGTTATTGCCTCGCTGGTTCAACTTGTAGAAATGTTTTTAAAGAAGTATTTACCCGAACTATACGAGACGCTCGGGATCTACCTTCCGTTGATTACGACGAATTGTGCCGTTCTGGGTCTGGCTCTGTTTATGGTGTTGAGGGAGTATAATTTTCTAGAGTCGGCGATATTTGGATTTGGTGCCGGGGTGGGCTTTACTCTTGCCCTGGTAATCATGGCTGGAATTCGAGGAGAATTACACGAAGAAGATATTCCCAGGCCATTTCGGGGAACTGGTATAACGTTACTGGTTGCAGGTCTCCTGGCTCTGGCTTTCATGGGGTTTTCCGGATTAGTTCCTACTTAGGTGAGTACTATGTTTGGACCGGTCGTGATTATATCGGCAGCAACGATGGCAGGGTTAGGCCTGCTTTTCGCCGGTTTATTAGGGTTTGCTCACACCAAGTTTAAAATTGAGGAAGATGCCAAGGTAACGGAGATAGAAGAAGTGCTGCCTGGGCTCGATTGCGGAGCGTGTGGGTATCCCGGGTGTAATCAGCTTGCTAAAAGCGTATCCAAAGGAGAAGCAGCGCCCGACAGCTGTGTGCCTGGAGGGGAAGAAGTTGCGGAGAAGGTTGCCGAGATTATGGGTATGGAGGTCTCGAGCGAGCCCGGAAAAGTGAAACTCGCTGTGGTTCACTGTGGAGCTGATAACGAGGAGAAGAAGAGGGTTGGACACTACGAGGGAGTCGAGAGTTGCCGCACGGCTGAACTTACCACTGGTGGAAACATTAAATGTGAATACGGCTGCCTGGGATACGGCGATTGTGCTAGGGCCTGTCCGTTTGACGCTATAGAGATGGTTAACGGGCTCCCCAGAATTGATCCTGACGCCTGCACCGCGTGTGGTTCCTGCGTCGAGGTCTGCCCCCGCAATATCATTTCTATCGAAGAGATCAACCTAGCCGGGAATTTCGTCAAGGTAGCCTGTAATTCCAGGGACGAAGGCTCGGCAGTTAGGGATAAGTGCGACGTTGGTTGTATCGCCTGTGGGCTCTGTGAAAAGATGGGACCAGAAGAGGTATTTTCCGTCGAGGATAACCTATCCAGGATGGACTATTCCAGCTACGGAGAGGACGACGACTTCGATATGGCAATCGAAAAATGTCCTACCGGATGTATTGTAGAATTATCTTCCCCAGAAGAGACCTCCTAAACGGATTGATCCCCCTTTATAATTAATTGTTATGAGTAAAGACATTAAGAGAAGAGCGGGAATAGTGTCGGAGAGGATGGAAGGTAACAGGGTTAAGGTTACAGTAATTAACGACGCAGATTGTGGCGATTGTGAAGGAACTTGTGGGGGTACTGAAGGTTTCCTGTCGGAGGGGGCTACCTTCGAGGTAACCGCTATGGACCCCCTGGGTGTCAATAAAGGGGATAGGGTAAAACTGGAAATCGAGCCGAGAAGTTTTGGAAAGCTTGCCGCAATTGTCTTCGGAATACCTGCTTCCATGTTGCTTGGCGGGTTGGGTATTGGTACCCTGCTGAGTAATGCACTATTTGCTGGGGAGTACAGCAAAGCTCTTCAGGGAGGAACTGCCGGATTGCTCTTTTTGCTGAGTCTTGGAGGACTGGTAATCTATGATCGGTATCTTGCCGCTAATAGTTCCACCAGGGCAAAGATAACCCAGTTCCTTGACGAAGACCTTGATTGTAGCCCTGCCGGCGCGACCGGTTAATTAGCTCTATTTCGTCCTATTCTTCTTCTTCCCTCATTTCTATTTCACCTTTTCCCTGGACTATCCACTGCACCAGCGGTATTTCACTGGGGCAGACGTAAGTACAGGACCCACACTCACAGCAGGACGTGGCGTTCAGCTCCTCTGCCCTGTCGATATCACCGGCTTCAACACTTTTATAAATAGAAGTCGGCAGCAAATTAGCCGGACAGACGTCGACACACTTTCCGCACCTTATACATGGCGAAGGTTCTCTTTCTACTGCCGGCTCGCTCCCCAGGGCGAGAACTCCCGATGTGCTCTTAACTATCGGGGTATCCATGTCCGGCTGGGTGTCTCCCATCATCGGCCCACCATCGATCAATTTAGCGGTTTCGCCTTTGGGTAAACCCCCTAGTTGATCAATTAAATCGTTCCACGTGGTACCGATTCTGACGTTGTAGTTCCCGGCGTCCGGGATCGTTCCCGTAGCGGTTACAACCCGCTCTAAGAGAGGCTTGCCATGCTTGACCCCATCCCAGACGGCTTTTACGGTGCTCACGTTTTGGACCACTGCGCCAATGTCGAGGGGGAGGCCTCCAACGGGAACTTTCCTACCTGTGAGGGCATGGATAAGTGTTTTTTCCCAGCCCTGGGGGTATTTGGTCGATAACTCGACCACATCTATTGATCCACTGGCTTTCCTTTCTATTGCTTCCCTGGCTTCGGGTTTGTTGTCCTCAATTCCGAAGTAAACTTTGTCAACGCCCAGAAGTCCAGCTATCAGTTCTGTACCATTCACGATTGCCTCTGGTTTCTCAAGCATCAATCGGTAGTCGGCTGTCAGGTAAGGCTCGCACTCCGCCCCGTTAATTATCAGTATATCTATATCCTTGTCTTCCGGGGGGCTAAGCTTAACGTGGGTTGGAAATGCCGCTCCGCCCATGCCGACAATTCCGGCTTCCTGGATTTTTTCAATTATTTCGTCATCCGAAAGCTTGGCCGGATCTTCTCCTGAGAAATCGACAGATTCGTCCTTTTCGTCCGGAACTATTTTTATTCCTTTAACTTCACTCCCTGAAGGATGTGAAAAAGAGCCTATTTCCGTTACTTCGCCGGAAGTAGGTGCATGTACGGGGCTGGAAACAAACCCCTGAGCCTTGCCGATCTTTTGACCTCGCTTGACTTCTTCACCCTCTTCAACTATCGGCTCGGCAGGGGCGCCTATATGTTGACTCATCGGAACCACGAGGTTCCCAAGGGGGGGTAAGTTTTCGATTTCCTTGTCCCTGGTTATTTTGTTATCCGGGGGATGGATACCGCCATTAAAGGTTGGCTTGCGGGTTAAAGGACTCAATTTAGCTGCACCTCTAATCTATTTCCGTTGATTCGGTCAGCCAGCCCTTCCGTCATCTCGACCTCGATCTTACCTTTCTCGCTTTTATGGATGTAAATTAGTTCGGTATCTTCGAGTTTTTCTATAGTGGCCAGTGCTTCATCCTTTCCCTGACAGAAGGCCCCTGTGGATAGCCCGTCCGCCCTGATTGCTTTCTCGGTAAGGACGGAAACACTAAGTACGTCTTCCACGGGCCAACCAGTATGAGGGTTGATAATATGAGCCAGCTTATTACCCCGGTAGGTAAAGAAACTTTCGTAGTTACCGGAGGTGGTAATTGCGGAAAGGAATAGATTTAGTCCGAAAAGCAGGTCGTTTTTCTGCAGCGGGTTCTGGAGGCCTACCTTCCAGGTAGATTTTCCTTCCGGACTCCCGAATGCCCTGATGTCTCCGCCAGCGTTTACCAGACCGCTTTGTACCCCCCCGTTTTTTAATACCTCTACTGCCTTATCAACTGCGTATCCCTTGGCTATACCCCCCAAATCGATCTTTCCATTCCTGTCGGGAAGAGTGGCGGTCCCGGATGAGGGTTCCAGGGTTAATTTTTGGTAGTCCACAAGATTTAAGGCCTGTTTGAGATCGTCCGGTGAGGGTACGGAGAGCTTGCCGTCGTAGAACCCCCAGAGGTCGAGCAAAGGTCCGGAGGTGATATCAAAGCTGCCGTCGGTTAACCGGGAGATGTTTTGTGCTTCTTCTAAAACCTGTAAGGTGTTCGGTCTGAGGTTTATCTTCTTGTTACCCGGATTGTTTAAGTTGTGTACGGGACTATTGTCTTTGTGGACGCTCATGGTCTTATCCACGTCGATTATTTTTTCGTAGGCTTTGTTTATTAGGTTCTTTACTTTCTTTTTCTTTTCTCCACCGGCGGTGATTTCTACGAACGTTCCCATTGCTGGCCTGGTTTGTGTGACGGCGGTAGTTCCCTTTGCGGTCCGTTTCCACGAATTTAGTCCCAGAGTCAGGGCGCCGGCACCCAGCAGACCTCCAGTGGTCCATTTAAGAAATTTTCGTCTCGTCAGACTGTTTTTTTGTTCTTTTTGGTTCATTTTTCCCTCCAGAAACAGGGGCTTTAAAGCTCACCAATCCAAGAGGTATCGTAATGGAAAGTAGTCCGTAATTTCAACGTTCTGAAATTTTTAAATGGTTTAGTGAGAGCACCTGGGAATTATGAGACAGTGTGAAGCAGAAGAACATCGGACTGTTGCTTGACAAATTTAAATAACGATGTATAATAAATATGAGTGTTGGTGGATAAAAGACTTTCCCGCGCAATTTTAAATATGTTTTTCTTTTATGCCTCTTACGTGAGTAAATTCTCAAAATAACTCTTAATTTCACAAATTATCTTAACCATTCTCAAAATATCGCGAGGAGATTATAGGCTACGGAGGTTAACATGGCAAGCAAGAAAATAAAAGACAGCAACAAAGAAAAGAACCCTATTAGAAGATATTTCGACGAAGTTGGTAACGAAGCTTTATTGACCAGGGAAGAAGAAGTGGAACTAGCTAAGAGGATAGAGCAAGATGACGAACAGGCTAAAGAAAAACTTGCTTCGTCCAACCTAAGATTGGTAATTAGCATAGCCAAGAAATACCGGAACTACGGCTTACCCTTTCTAGACTTGATTCAGGAAGGTAATCTCGGGTTAATGAAGGCAATAGAAAAGTTCGACTGGAGAAAGGGCTACAAGTTTAGCACTTACGCGACCTGGTGGATAAGGCAGGCAATTCTTAAAGCCCTGACCAATAGGTCCAGAACCGTAAGAGTTCCAGCTCACATGAAGGAGCTAAGTAGGAAGATCGATCGGGTAGAGGAAGAACACATCCAGGAGCACGGAACTGAACCCCCGATGAAGAAGGTCGCTGAAGAGCTTGAAGTTACAGTTGAAAAGATTAGACGGGCAAAAAAGGCTGCTCAGACAACAGTATCGCTGGATAAGCCTCTGGGTGAAGATTCCAGTGATAGCGGCGTACTTGGCGATATTTTTGCCGATGACCATCTTCCTACTCCGGAACAAGAGACGTTCGATTCTTTGCTGAAGGGCCGGTTGAAGGGTCTGTTAAATAAAGAATTAACGGATAGAGAGAAGCACATTTTAAAACTAAGGTATGGCCTTGAGGATTATAAAACCCGCACCCTTGAGGAAGTGGGCGAAGTTTTTGACATCAGCAGGGAGCGCGTAAGGCAGCTCCAGAACAGGGCGATCGAAAAACTTCAGAGGCCCGAGATCAAAGAGGAATTGGGAAGATATAAAAAATTAAGTGAAGAAGACTAATCGGTTGATTGTTTTTTTAGTTTACTGGCCTGGTTTAACCCCCGTTAAACCAGGTCTTTTTGATTTTCAGGTAAGTGTACCTACAGAGGAAGAGATATGAGTAAAACAAAAATAGTTGCTACGTTTGGACCCGCTTCCGAGTCCCCGACCGTTATTCAATCCATGATAAGCGAAGGAGTCAACTGCGCCAGGATCAATCTATCACACGGGGATAAAAAAGGCCACAGGAAACTGATTTCTAAATTAAAACGCTGCCGGAAGGATCTCGATCTTCCTCTCTCAATAGTTGCCGATACCAAGGGCTCTGAGGTGAGAATATCACCGATCAATCGGAAAAAGATGGAGTTAAAAGAAGGGGACAGAGCTAATCTGGTAACTGATAAGTCTGCAAAAAAAGAGGGCTTTCTCGTGGATTTCCCGGAAATCGGTCAATTATTGTCCGTGGGTGACGAGGTCATAATTGGCGACGGAGATTTGTCTCTTACCGTTACCTCCATCGGTGAAGACCTGATTGAATGTCAGTCGTTAAATTCTGGTACCGTTTCCGGAAGAAAGAAGATAACTATACCGGGTACCAGTTTTCCCCTGCCGTCAATAACGGACCAGGATAAGCAGGATATTGATTTTGCCGTCTCCCAGGGTGTGGATTGGATTGCTCTATCGTTTATCAAGAAAGCAGCCGATATTGAAAAAGCTCGGAGTGTTATTAACCGGGTAAAGTCGGAGAGCGAAAACATACCGATCATGGCAAAAATCGAGACGGTGGAAGCTGTGAAAAATATTAAAGAAATAACCCGCGAGGCGGACGGCGTGATGGTCGCACGGGGGGACCTGGCGATGGCCCTGGGAATGGAAGAGGTTCCTTTCCTACAGAAGAGGATTATCCGTCTTGCCAATGAAATGGCAAAGCCTGTCGTAACGGCCACCCAGATGTTGGAGACGATGATCTCTGCTCCTACCCCTACGCGGGCTGAAATAACAGACGTGGCAAATGCCGTACTGGATGGTACGGATGCGGTCATGCTCTCCGGAGAGACGGCCATAGGATCGTATCCGGTCAAATCCGTAATCACCATGCGGAAGCTTGCTGAGAAGGCGGAATCGAACTTTCCACCCACGAACACGTCGGGGGATAACCTCAACAGAGAAAAGAACGAGACTGCTCCAGAAATTGGCCGAGCTGCCTGTTCAATGGCGGAGAGGTTGGAAGCGAAAGCTATTATTACCTCAACGCGGTCGGGTTATACTGCGAGACTGATATCTCGTTTTAGGCCAAAAGTTCAAATTATAGCCGTTACTCCGTCCAAAGACGTATACGAAAGGCTGGCTATGGTCTGGGGGGTTTCTCCGGTTCAAGTGGAGACGACCCGGGATACGGACGAGATGATAGAGAAGTCGATTAAGTCGGTAAGGCAGGAAGGTTATATCAACCAGGGGGACCTGGTGGTAGTGACGGCGGGTATCCCGTTTGCGGTTGAAGGGACCACCAACCTTATAAAGGTAGAAAATGTTTGTTGTGAGGGTTAAGTACGATTGATTTAGTTAACTTTCCTGTCTGTGAGAGTAAAAGCTTGCGTAACCCTTGTGGAAGGACAGATTTATAGTACCCAGCGGACCGTTTCTCTGTTTTCCAATGATTAATTCCGTTTTGCTGACAGTGGAATCGGTTTGCGATTCGTTTTCTCCATAGTAATCTTCTCTGTATATAAACGCGACAAGGTCACTATCCTGTTCTATTGCTCCACTTTCTCTTAGATCGGACAATCGAGGTCTCTTGGACTCCCTCCGTTCGACGGATCTGTTTAACTGAGATAAAGCAACCACGGGTATTCGCAACTCACGCGCAATTCCTTTCAATGACCGGGAAATGTGTGCAATTTCCTGTTCTCTTCTATCAGCTCCGCCCTCCCCCTCTATTAATTGAAGGTAGTCTACGACGAGGAAATTAATATCATGTTCCGCCTTCATTCTCCTCGCCTTGGCCTTGACGTCGAGTATACCGTTTCCCGGCAGGTCATCTATCACGATCGTGCTTTCCTGGAGCTTGCCCGCTGTTGTAGCAATATCTCTCCATTTGCTGGAAGGGACAAAACCCCCTCTTAATTGATGAAGATTGACTTTTCCCTCCCCGCAAAGCAGGCGTTCCAGCAGCTGTTCCTTCGTCATCTCCAGAGAAAATATGCCTACCCCCGCGTCTTCCCGTAAAGCAATGTTACGTACGAGTGATAAAGCTAAGCTGGTTTTTCCAGTTCCCGGTCTCCCCGCAATTACGATGAGCTGACCGTCCTGAAGCCCGGAAGACATCTCGTCCAGTTTGGGAAAACCGGTTGAAAGACCACTAATCGTCTGCTGGCTGGGATCGTGGTGAAGTTCCTCGAGTTCGTCAAAGTGTTCACGGAGAAAATCGCTCAAAAGGTGGAAATCTTCTACCGTTTCCTGGCGGGAAATTTCAAATACTATCTCTTCGGCCCTATCCAGAATGTCCTTTAGTTCCTGGTCTGTTTTATATCCCAGTTCGCTTATCTTTCGCCCCCCATTAATTAATGCTCTCATGAGGGCCTTGTTTCTGAGTATATCTGCGTAGTGTTCCAGGTTGGCCGTAGTTACTACCTTGTCCAAAAGATCAGCGAGGTATCCTCGTCCCTGAATCTCTTCCAGTTGCCCTTTTTCCTTTAACCGATTGGTTACAGTAACTACGTCGGCCGGGTCCCCTTTATCGAATAGCTCGAGCACTGCCCGGAATATCAGCCTGTGTTCCTTCCAGTAGAAATATCCCGGTTTGACTTTTTCGATAACCTTGGGAACCACGTCTTCGGGATCCATCAGGATGGATCCGAGCACTAGTTGCTCTGCTTCCTTGTTTTTGGGTATAGAGCGGTCTTGAGGCATGATCTGAAAGTAATTATAGGTAAACCGTTTTGAATTATCCAGATTGAAATATCGGTCAAGATTTGAACAAACGAAGGAAAGCCTGAGAATTGTGGTGTTTTTTAGCTGGTGGAGGTGGTGGGAATCGAACCCACGTCCGACTTTGACTCCGTGCGGCATTTACAGGCTTAGCTCCGTTTTGTGTTTAAGGACAAGAGCGCCACGGAACAGCCGCTCAAACCCCGAGCTCTTGAAATTTTTCCTTCTACCTCAGAGCAAAAGCAGAAGGTAAGCCCGTATAGTCGTCGTTCCTCAAGCTCCTACGAGCAAAAAGCATGAGGAACGCCACTTTAGCTAGCTTAGCCTACAGGAGCAGCAGCAGTAGCTGCATTACCGAAGCTAAAGCTAGAAGTGGATGCCGAATTGTTAGTGGCATTTATTAGAGAAAAGTTAGTCAGTTTTAGGAGCTAACTAGCTCCGCCTGTAGCCTTCCTTTGTCAAAGCCGTCGAACCCTTTCACCCCCATGTCAAAGAACGCGCTTCATTTAGCGGCGCAGGGATTCGAACCCCGAGCCTCTCGGATATGAGCCGAACGCTCTAACCAATTGAGCTACGCCGCCAAATTTGGTTGCGGGGGCCGGATTCGAACCGACAACCTCCGGGTTATGAGCCCGACGAGCTTCCTAATTGCTCCACCCCGCGATGTAATTAAATTGTAATTGACAACACCTAAAAATCAAGTTTGAAACTTATTATTGGCCGTGTAGGTTGTTTTCTAAAATTATCTTTGGGAAATGATCTACCGAAATACACAAAATCAGTGCCGGGGGCGGGACTTGAACCCGCACGGGGTACGTTACCCCAAGGGATTTTAAGTCCCTTGCGTCTGCCAATTCCGCCACCCCGGCCGGCGATTGGTTGCGGGGGCCGGATTCGAACCGACAACCTCCGGGTTATGAGCCCGACGAGCTTCCTAATTGCTCCACCCCGCGATGTCTATTTATTTTACTTTAACTAACGGGAAATTCAAGCCAAACCGGGTGAAACTAAAGATAGTTAGAAAAGTTATGAATTTAAGTAAGGTTTTGTTTCATGGTTTAGGTAAGGGTAACCTGGAGCGGGCGACGAGATTTGAACTCGCGACCTGCTGAATGGCAATCAGCCGCTCTACCGCTGAGCTACGCCCGCATATAAAAGAATTCTAAAGTTCTATATTGGTCTTTTCAAGTCAATTACCCCGCACCAAGTTATGGGGCTTGTAAAGACAACCCC
>JAGXLP010000027.1 GCA_018334615.1 Candidatus Bipolaricaulota bacterium | reverse complement strand
TGATACTTGGTCAAGTTGTCGTAAGCTTAACCTGTTTGGGCTAAGTTGACCTGAAATTAGGAGGACTTTTTTAACCAAGTTCGTTTCCTCAAGTGAGTGCTGGGTCAATTCCCGATTGTTGGACCGAAGGTCCTGTTGGTCACCTGCCTTTTTCAAGCTCCGTAGCTTGCTACGGCGTAATTGACTTGGTAAAATTTTCTAGTAGCAAATCCCAACATCACATAATTAATTGAAGGGGGTAAGTGTGTCTTTTCTAACTGGTGCGGAACTGGATAAAGTTTACGGAAAAGCAAAAGGGTCAGGCTACGGGTTCATCGCCTCTAACGTAGCTGAACCAAACATTCTGATTGGACTTATGAGGGCAGCTGAGGAAAAGAACAGCGACCTGGTACTTCAAATAAGTAATAGTGCCTCGAAATTCGCGGGTAACGGCGATCCAATCACGGGATTAAGGGCGATATCGCAGTACATCAAAGAGCTCGCAAGCAATTACGAGTTTGGCGTTTTCCTTAATATGGATCACTTAAAGGAATCAAATATGGAATTAATAAAGGCAACTGTAGATGAAGATTTGGCTTCTTCTATCATGATTGATGCCTCCAAGGAATCTTTTGAAGATAACGTACGAATTACCAGGAAGGTTGTTGACTACGCTAAAGGAAGTGACCTATTGATTGAAGGGGAGTTAGGCAAGATTAAGGGCGTAGAAGATGAGGAGACCGCTTCGGCGGAAGCGTTCTACACTGACCCTGATGAAGCAGTCGAATATGTGAAAAAGACAGGGGTAGATCTGCTCGCGGTCTCTGTTGGGACTCAACATGGAGTTAGTAAGGGGAGAGATATCGAGCTCAACGTGGATTTGGTCGAAGAAATTGATAGTACTCTTACTCAAGCCGGCTTGGAAATTCCGCTTGTGTTACACGGATCTTCGGGGCTCGTTGAAGAGCAACTCGTGCAGGTACTCGATTACGGGGTCTGTAAATTAAACAAGGATACCAGATATCAATACGAGTACGCCCGCGCGGCTCTGGATTATTACCTCGAACACAAGGACTCAATATTGCCGCCGGAAGGAGTGAATGACGATAGAGAAGGGTTTTTCTCCGATACGGACTGGAGTCCAAACAAATCGGATTTCGATCCAAGGGCAGTCTCCAGGGTGATTAGAGAGGCAATAAAAGAGACGGCGGGAGATTTGTTCGAACAGGCGGGGTCTGTAGGTAAGAGCCTGTATTCCTCGAAGGTTAACTAAGTTACTTTAAGAGGTGGTTGATGTGGATAAACTTGGAATTATAACCGGTGGAGGAGATTCCCCGGGGATTAACGCGGCAATCAGAGCGGTGGTTCGAAAGGCAAAAGACGAAGGGATGAATGTTTTAGGGTTTAAGAATGGCTGGGCGGGTTTGCTGGAAGACGATAAGGGGGTTTTGGATAGAAAAGACGTATCGGGAATTTTGCCGGTTGGTGGGACTTTTCTGGGTAGCTCCAGGACTAACCCTTTCGCTATCGATGGTGGACCGGAAAAAGCGGCTGGGAACTACGACGCCAATAATCTAGATGCTTTGGTAGTCATCGGTGGTGATGATACTTTAGGGGTAGCTCATAAGCTTAGAGATTATGATATTAACTCTGTGGGAATCCCCCAGACCATCGATAACGACCTGGCTGAGACTGAATATTCTATCGGTTTCAATTCCGCCCTGTCTCAGGTCATGAAGGCAGTAGACCAGCTTCATACTACGGCTTTTTCCCATCACCGAGTTATGATCCTGGAAGTAATGGGTAGGGACTCTGGGTGGATCGCGCTGTTTGGTGGCCTTGCAGGTGGTGCTGACTCGATCCTTGTCCCCGAGAAACCTTTCAGGGTGAATGACGTGAAAAAGAGAATACAGGACAGGGAGTCGGCAGGAAAGCACTTCTCTATCGTCGTAATTTCTGAAGGTGCTAGCCCAAAGGAATTGGATCAACAAATTACACGAGATTCAGGAACCGATTCTTTTGGCCACGTAAAACTGGGAGGTATCGGTCACTATCTGAGAGAACAATTAGATGCTATTTTGGATATGCCTATCAGGGTCACTACGCTGGCTTACCTTCAGAGAGGTGGGGAACCAACCGCATTTGATAGATTGCTTGCCACTAGATACGGGGTTACTGCCGTCGAACTTTGCCTTGATGGACAGTTCGATCAAATGGTTGCTTCAAAGGGTAATAAAATTGAGTCCGTCAGTCTGGAAAAGGTAATTGCGAACTCCCCGAAACCAATAGATAGTCATCTGCTGAAAATGAAAGATCTCTTTTATTAGCGGGGAGAATTTTAACACCTTCCGGGGGGTCTCCTGGGGCAGCGGGATTCCGGGATGGTGTTACTTTGTGGCCATTTGGGACGAAGGTTAATATGTTTGACATAGTCACGAGTAATTTTCTCCGGAACCCACATTATCTAAGTCAGGCAATATTTCTGTTTATCCCCTTCTAAGGAAGGTCGGGATATCGAGGTCATTTTCATCCCTTAAGTTTCCATTTTCCTTGTCCGTTAGAGCGATCTCTCGAATATCTTCTTCTCTCTTGTTAGTGGTTTCGCTGTCAGAGTAGCCGGTTGCAATTACCGTCAGCTTAACTGAATCAAGCCCGTCCTTAATAGTCGTTCCAAAGATTATGTTAGCGTCCTCGTCGGCCTCACTTTTCACAAGCTGAGCTGCTTCCGTAACTTCTTCGAGAGTTAGTTCCGGATTACCCGTAACATTCATGATAACGTTTTTGGCTCCATTGATAGACCCTTCCAGGAGGGGAGAAGAGATTGCGTTTTTCGCAGCTTTCTTCGTCTTCCCCTTTCCTTCGGCTTCACCGATTCCCATTAAAGCAGGTCCTCCGTCCTTCATTGCGTTTCTTAAATCGGCAAAGTCCAGGTTTATCATACCCGGGACCGTTATCAATTCAGATATTCCCTTAACTCCTTGCATGAGAATCTCGTCTACCAGAATGAATGCATCGATTAGGGGAATGTTGCCCGGTGCTACCTCCAACAGGCGATCGTTTGATATCGTAATCATCGTGTCAACCTTGCCCGTGAGGTTCTTTAGACCTCTCTTGGCCTTTTCCGCCCGATCCTGACCTTCAAAAGAAAACGGCTTGGTCACTATCCCTGTAGTCAGTATTTCCTTTTTTTGGGCAACCTCCGCGATTACTGGAGTTGCTCCTGTACCAGTTCCTCCACCCATACCACAGGTTATGAATAGCATGTCGACGTCCTTCAGGAGTTTCTCGAGAGTCTCCTTATTTTCAAGAGCTGCCTCCCTGCCGATCTCGGGGTCTCCTCCCGCCCCAAGTCCGCCCGTTAGTTCTTTGCCAATTTGAATCGATCGATCCGATTTATTTATGTCCAGGACCTGAGCGTCAGTATTTATAGAGACCAGCTCGACGCCGTCCACACCGGCTTCTACCATTCTGTCAATTGCGTTATTGCCGCCCCCACCGATACCAATTACCATTAATTTGGCCAGGTCGTAATCCTCGGGATTGTAATCCCGGATCTCCTCCGGCTGGTCGCTGGTTGGGGTTTCAGGACTTTCCTGGTTTTCGTTGGAAGATTCGTTTTCTTCGGTGGAACCAGACTTGTAAAAATCTTCCATGACATCTTCCAGGGGGTCCTTGCCAATTGATTTTCTTTTTTTATTCATCTTTTATCACCCTCTCTACTAACTTTGCATAGTCTTCGGCTCCGTGAGATTTAGGAGCATATTCGAAAATTGATTGGTTGTAGCTTGCCGATTCGGAGAGCCGAACATTTGTCCTGATTGGGTCCGTTACTTTCCCGTCAAAGTGGTCTTTTAGGGTTTCGAGTATTTCTTTACTTGCGTTGGTTCGAATGTCGAAGAAGGTTGGAATCACAAGCTTCACTTCTATTTCGTACTCGAGCAATTCGTTGATTCTCTTGATATTCTTTAATATGTTTTTTACCCCTACAAGAGCCAGGTAATCCATGCTGACGGGTAAATAGGCCGACTCGGCGTAAACAAGGGCGTTTTGGTTAAGTAGGCTCAAGCTGGGGGGACAATCGAGTATGACGGCGTCGTAAGAGTTGATTCCCTGAAGCCTCCGCTTAAGTATCGTTTCTCTGCTTGTCTTTCCGGTTATGATCTTTTCCGCCTGGGCTGTAGACTCGTCGCTTGGCAACAAGTGAAGATTTTCTTCAATCTCTACCGTGCAACTGCTCGGGGATTCATTGTCTACAAGTAGATTGTATAGGGTTTTTTCGTAGTCGCAGCTAAACCAGTTAACCAGGTTCCCCTGAGGATCAACATCTATGAGAATCGTTCTTAGTCCTCTATCCGCAAGGCCCTTCCCGAGGTTGACGGCGGTAGTGGTTTTACCCGTTCCTCCTTTTTGATTTATTATCGCAATTTTTTTCATGATTTCACCGATGTTAAACAAATACTTATGTGTTTAAGACTAACAATCGACTAAATCGCTTTCCCGGAGTCTTACTTGCGGAAGAATTTGGCCAGCCAGCTGAAAATATCGGAAATTGCCGTTTCTCCTCGATTAATTGTTTTTCTTCCGTTCCTGAGATAATCGTTTGATTCAACTGAATACTTCAGTAGCCCGACTGAAGTCGCGTAGATAGGAGACTCTACCACGTCTCTAAGCCCGTGTATATCCTCAGGGGTGGATCCCCTTCGAATCGGAATATCAAAATGTCGATTACCGTATTCCACGATTCCTTTTAGGAGAGAAGTTCCTCCGGAAAGTACTACTCCGGAGGGGATTAGATCTCTGTAGCCCGCGTCTTCTAGCTCTTGAAAGGTTAAATTGAAGATCTCTTCTACTCTTGGTTCAATTACCTTTGCCAGGTTCTTTATCGGAATCCGTTTCTTTTTATCCCCGCCTACGGTAGCTACCTCTATCTTTTTATCCTCTTCGTCCTCGTCCAGGAAGACTGTTCCGTGTTCAACTTTGACTTCCTCAGCTACTTTCAGAGGGGTCTGCAGACCAACCGTGATATCATTGGTCATGTGCTCGCCAGCAACCGGCAAAACTTTGGAAAACCAAATGTCCCCCTTCTTAAATACCGCAAGATCAGTTGTTCCGCCTCCAATATCCATAAGCAATACACCAAGTTCCTTCTCAGCGGAGGATAAGACGGCATGTGAGGAAGCAAGTGGTTCAAGTACAAGCTGTTCTATTTCTATGTTCAGTGAATCCAGGCACCTCGTCAGGTTGTGTACGGCTGTGCTTGCCCCCGTAACTATATGAACGTCCGCTTCCAGTCTCGTACCGGTCATCCCGATTGGGTCGGAAATTCCTTCCTGGTTGTCAACTACAAACTGGCGTGGAATTATGTGAATCATTTCCGATTGTGGGGGGATCTGTTGCATAGCCTTGGCCGTTTCGATCACTCGACTTACGTCATCCTTCCGTATTACGCTATCCGACCTGTTAATCGAAACAGTTCCGGTGTTGTTTAGGTAATTGATGTGTTTCCCAGTTATCCCCGCGTATACGGAATTTATATTCACGTCCGCCATTTTTTCTGCTTGTCTTACCGCTTTTCTAATGGAGTTGGTTGTCTGGCCAATGTCTACAACAACTCCTTTTTCCAACCCTTTAGAAGGCGCCTGACCTATCCCGACAATTTCGATCGACCCATCAGTTACATTACCAACTAGGGCGACGATTTTTGTCGTACCGATATCCAGCCCCACTGTTAAGTCCTCGCTTTCCATCGAATCACCACCTATTAATCACGCCAGGAATAATTGACTTCCCAGGCCCGTTTTCTGTGATAGAATAAATAACTGAGATTTTTGTTAACTCCTGAATCCACAATTTTTTTGAAAACACCTAAAACCATAAACTAACCCATCCCCGCTCAATCCCCCAACTGAACGGAGATATGTAGCCTCCAAACCTCAATAGTTTCTGAGTGAACTTATATATAGCTTTGTAAAGTCCACTCCTACGAGAATTCACCTACAATGTACTATAGGTAATAATATAATATACTTTCTTTTGATGCAAAGATATTCTTGGGGTGTCAATCCTAAATGACCACGACTTCGGTGACGAGTGTCACCCCAAATTCTTTATACACCCTGTTACGTAAAATGTCAATTGTATTTTGGATGTTTTTGGCCGTGGCATGGCCTTTGTTGAGGATAAAGTTGGCGTGCTGATGAGAAACGACCGCATCTCCAACAGTCAAACCCTTTGCTCCTGCCCTATCCAAGAGTTCTCCAGCGGTCTTATCACAGTTGGTGGGGTTTTTAAATACCGAACCCGCGGAGGGTTTGGAGTAAGGAAGTTTTTTCCTCCGGGATTCCAGTATCTCGCTCATTTTGGGTTGGTCTTCAGTGTAGTCTAATTTCAATTCGGCCCCGACGATGATTTTTTCCGAATCCAGGAAGGGGCTGTTTCTGTAGTCAAAGCTTCCGGGGAGGTGGCTGTATTCGTGAATCTCTCCCTGACCGTCGATATACTTGACGCCTTTCAGGTAGTTAGAAATCTCCCTTCCGTAAGCTCCGGCGTTCATCGTAATTCCGCCTCCCACGGTACCAGGGATACCGGTAAGAAAGTTGAAGCAGCTACTACCAGCCTTGTTTGTAATATCCGCCAGTTTATATAGTGACGCCCCCGCCGCCGCATTTATCGAGCGGTCATTAATTTCTGTCTCGGCCAGGTTTGATCCCAGTCTAATTACCAGTCCGTCATATCCTTCGTCGGGCACGAGAAGGTTGCTTCCGTTTCCTATGATCTTTATATCGAGCCCCATTTCGTTCGCAAAGTTAATTGCCCGTTTAACCTGTCCGGTGGATTTAGGTTGGCAGAAAAACCGGGCGGGTCCCCCTACGTGCCAGGTAGTGAAGCTTCGTAGTGAAACGTCTTCCTGGATCAGATCTATTTTCGGTTTTTCAGCTACCTGTGGAACCACGAGTGCCTCCCCTTTCAGAATATAATGATACGACGTTAAGTTTCTGCCAGAGTTTTGATAAATTCATTGATATCACCGGCGCCCAGCCCTATCAGGAAGTCGCCCTCCTCCAGACTGTCCTTCACGAAGTTATAGAGTTCTTCCCGCTCGAGTATCCGGTAAACGTCATTTTTTTTGGTTTTTTCTACGGACTTTTGGATTAACTGGGAGGTTACACCGGGTATAGGTGTTTCCGAAGCGGGGTATATCCCGGTTATTACAACCATATCCGCAAATTTAAACGAATTTCCGAATTGACCGTTGATGTGTTTTGTCCTGCTAAACCTGTGGGGCTGGAACACGGCGAGGATTCTATTTGGGTTCCAGCCGTTTTTCACCGCTTCCAGGGTTACTTCGATTTCTTTAGGAAGATGGGCATAATCGTCAACAATTATCGATCCGTTGTTTTGTAGAATTTGAAATCTTCTCTTGGGCAAGTGGAATTTTTCCAGAATTTTCATCATTTCCTGAAAACCCATTCCCGATTTGTATCCCAGGGAGATGGCGGCGAGTGCGTTGTAGACGTTGTGTTTTCCCGGTGCCGGTAAATCCACGCGACCCAGTTTTTTGCCCCTGAAATGAAGATCAAATCTGGTGTGAATACCAGTTTGGGAGATGTTTTTGGCTCTCAGGTGGGCTTTCCCGTCTATTCCGAAGGTGAACGGTCGTTTTAAATGATCTAGCAACTTTCTGCTATTCCCGTCATCAATACATATTATTGTCTCTCCTGATTGCCCTGCAAACTGAGTGAACCCTTCCAGTATTTCTTCCTGGTCCTTGTAAGTATCCAGGTGGTCCTTTCCGATGTTTGTTATCACCGAGAGATCGGGAGAAAGTTCGGTAAAATGGCCATCCGACTCGTCCACTTCCGAGATAAAGTGTTCGCCTTTCCCAAGTTTGGCTTTACCGCCTAATTGCTCGCAATCGGCGCCGATCATATAAGTTGGGTCTTTACCACCGAATTCGAATAAAGTGGATGTCATAGTGGTTGTAGTCGTTTTCCCGTGTGTGCCGGCAATGGCTACGCTCTTCTTCTCTTTCATGAGCTTTGCCAGGGCAGTCAACCTCTCCTGGACAGGGATCCCTCGCTTTTTGGCTTCACTGACTTCTACGTTGTCATCTGAAATTGCCGATGAAACTACTACTTTGTCGACGTCTCGAGCAAGGTTTGATCTCCGATGCCCTATATATACTTCGGCGCCCGCTCTGGTTAAGGCCCTGCTGTTCCTTCCCTCTCTTATGTCCGAGCCGACGACGGTCGCACCTATTTGAAGTAATACTCGAGCAAGTCCACTCATTCCATCCCCACCAATTCCAACCAGATGGTATTTATGATCCGGGTTTATTGTCAGCATGTCTCTCCTTTGTTTATGATATCTTTGAATACGTTAATTACGTTGTCAGAGCCATTTTTGTCGCCAAACTTTCGGTAATTATCGGATAGTTCCACCAGCTTTTCTCTCGAAGTAACTACCTCCGTCAAAGTATCGAGCAGGGGGTATTCCGGCCAATTTTTTTCCTTTACAAGCAGGGCGGCTCCTTTTTCTTCCAGTAATTTCGCATTCCAGTACTGATGGTTTTCCGAGGCCCCTTTCCAGGGAACTATAATAGCCGGTTTTCTGGCCGCAATTAGCTCTGCCATCGTTCCAGCACCCCCCCTGCAAATAACTAGATCGCTCAAACTGTAAGCACTTCCCATGTCTTCTATATACTCGACTATGGAAACCTTATTTGTTTTTAACGATTGTAACTTTTTTTCCAACCTGGGAAATTTTTCTCTACCGGTCTGAATCAGTAGTTGAAAAGGAATATCTTCCAGATCCTCGGTTTCCTCGAGTTCCTCGAGTAGCTTTTCCGATAATATTCTTGATCCTCGGGACCCTCCAAATACCAGGATTATAGGTAAATCCTTTTCCAGTCCAAAATTCCGGGGGTCGGGGTTTGGATTCTCTTCCCTGATTTCCTCTCTTACAGGAGCCCCTGTTACCTCCGAGTGGCTCGCGGGCAGGAAGTTTTTCGCCTCCGGATAGGAGAGAAGAACTCTGGTTGCGAATCGAGCTATAACCCTATTTGTGATTCCCGGCCTTAAGTTCAGTTCGTGGATAACAACCGGTATTCTCAATATTACTCCCCAGAAGGCGGGGGGAAATGTCGTGTAACCCCCAGTACCATAAATCAAATCCGGTTTAACCCGCCTTATTATGAAAAATGTTTGTATCAACCCCACTGGTAGTAAGACCAGCCCCCTTAAGAAACCCAGGAGACTGTTTCGGCTTAACCCCGTTACGGTAACGGTTTTAAAATCCAGCCAGTCGTAACTCGGTGCCACTTTCGACTCGAGCCCGTTCCCCGTGCCGAGATAAGAAATACGATGGTTTCCCGGGTCTTCCTTTATTTTTTTCATGACGGACAATGCTGGATAAAAATGACCTCCAGTTCCTCCACCCGCTACCAGTACTTTCATGAATTATCTATGTTAATCAGAACACCAACTATGGCCAGGGAAATAATTAAAGATGTCCCCCCGTAACTTATGAACGGTAAAGTTAATCCGGTGACTGGCATGAGTCCCAGTGTAACTCCAAAATTCAATATAGCCTGAAAACAGATCACAAAGGTAAATCCTGCTGCGATCAAGGATCTTACCAGGTCATCCTGTTTTACAGCAATTCTAAACCCCTCGACCCCGAAAGCAATAAACAGACCGATAACGATTAACGAACCGATGAAACCCAGTTCTTCTCCAATAATGGAATAAATAAAATCATTGTACCCGGAAGGTAGGTATAAAAACTTCTCTACGGACTGACCGAGCCCTTTTCCGAATATACCACCCGAGCCGAACGCAATTAAGGATTGAGACAATTGGTATCCCGTATCCATACTATCCCGTCCCGAGCCGAAAAAGGAAATAAGTCTCTGTAACCTATAAGGCTTAAGGACGAGTAATCCTCCAAGCAAGGGTAGACCCAGGGCGATAACTTTCCCCAGGTCCAGCAATCTGGCACCTCCTATGAACAGAAGAAAACCCACGGAAGCTATCAACAGCACGGACATGCTGAAGTCGGGTTGAAGCAAGGTTAACAGGGATAATAGGCCAACGACGATCAGGAACGGTCCGATTCCTCTCTTAAAGTCCTTTAATTTATCCCCCAAATCTGCCACTCCTAATGAGGCCCAGATGATCAATCCAAATTTTAGCCCCTCAGTGGGTTGAAAGGCTAACGGGCCGAAATCCAGCCATCGTCCCCCGGTTGATAGCCCCGGAATTAGCGTTAGGAAGGTCAAAAAAGTGAATCCGGCCAGGAGATACCCACTTAAATCAATTATTTTGGTCAAATCAACCTTTATAAAAAAAATCAACGCTCCGAAACCGATGACTGCCGCAATCGTTTGCTTTAGTAAAAGGAAGTACGAATTTCCGTAATAGTGACTTGCGTAAGCCCAGCTAGAACTGTATACCATAATTAACCCGAAGAAAGTCAGCAAAAGAGAACTCGATAGTAACCTGGAGCTTTGCCCGTTAAACTCACCCATTGCTTTACCCACCTGGACTTTATTTTATATCTTGAATGTCACTCTTCTGCAAGGACCGCCGTCTGATCTGGCTTTCGTGGCTGTCATTTCTGAAAGTGATTTATGTCGTAACGAGAGAGATATGGGCTTCTTAGAGAGCCTCTACGGTTCGTACGAATTCACGGCCTCGTTGCTTGTAGTCGTCGAACTGATCGAAACTTGAGCAGGCCGGTGATAGCAGGATGGTCTCGCCCGGACGAGAATTTCGAAATGCCTCTTCGGTGGCTTCTTTCAGGGAAGAAAATAAGAAGTAATTGTCAAATCCCATTTCGTTCATGATTCCCTCAATTTTGCCCCTGGCTGCTCCGAACAAGTATACTGAAACAACTGAGCTGTTCTCGATTGTTCTAATTAGACTCTCATAGTCGGCCATCTTTGATTGGCCGCCCAGAAGCAGTCGAATGGGCTCTTTAAACCCATTAATGGCTGCGATTGTAGCAGCTGGATTGGTTGCCTTGGAGTCGTTTATGAACTTCCTTGTTTCGATTTCGGCAATCGTCTCCAGCCTGTGGGATATCTCGAATCCCTGTTTAACGACACTCGGAGGGAGTCTGGAAACCTTTTCTCCTTCGGTTACACAGTTGACGGCTTCAACTGCCGCCCCGAGGTTCTCCTGCTGGTGAGCAAGTAAGTTGACTCCGGGGAAGGATTTTCTGTTAAACCTGATTAATTCCGGTTTTTTATTTGGGACGCCATATTCAAACTTGCGGTTAACTATGGCGTAATCATTTTCATCCTGATTGCAGAATATCCCCAGCTTGGCCTCTCTGTATTTTTCGAAAGATCCGTGGCGCTCGATATGATCGGAGGTTAAGTTCAGCAAGATTGCAACTTTTGGTTTGAAGTTTACTATCGACTGGAGTTGATAACTGCTAACTTCGACTACAGGGATATCGGCACTGGTTAGTGAGGGTGCGATTTTTACGAAAGGGGTGCCGATATTGCCACAGGCCAACGCTGGTTTTCCTTTGTAATCAAGGATGGCCGTGATTAGGTTAACAGTTGTCGTTTTGCCGTTAGTGCCCGTTACCGCGACGATCTTTTTCGTCCTGGAGAGCCAGTAAGCCAGTTCGATCTCTCCTACAACCGGGATGCCTTTGGATCTGGCTCCCTGGATTACGGGATTTTCGAGAGGGACTCCGGGTGACACGACCACTAATTCTGTCTCCAGCGACTTCTCGGTGTGCTCGTTTTCCTCGAACTCTACCTGGTTTTTTGTGAACTTATCCTGAATCTCATCGTTGATCTTTCCCGAATCGGTAACAAAGACTTCTTTGTTTTCTCGGGTTAGTACTTCAGCTACAGCCTGACCGGTAACCCCCGCTCCGACGACGGTGATTCTCTCGTAATCGGTCAACTCCTGGTCAGGATTCATGCTTTGCTCCTCTTTTATTGGGCTCTCCCGCAACAATAATCCCTTCTCGAGATTTCTTCAACGATAGCTTTTTGATCTGAGCCCGGTCTTTGGGAATCCTCCCGGGAAGGGACCTTGTGCAATTAATGCGCTACGGGTGTATTAAGTGGTTGGCGAAAGCAAAAAGCGAACTACCTCGGAATGAAGCAGGCAGTTCGCTTAAAAC
>JAGXLP010000026.1:6359-12130 GCA_018334615.1 Candidatus Bipolaricaulota bacterium | reverse complement strand
CCGTGGAAATTACCTCCCGAGATCACGGCACCGGATCGGTCAAAAATGAGAGGGTTGTCCGTAACTGAATTCATTTCGGTTTCCACGATCCCTCTCACGTGAGAAAGTGCCGTTCGGACGCTCCCGTGAACCTGGGGAATGCACCTTATCGAATAAGGATCTTGAACGTTTCTAGGCTGATAATTTTCCGCGTCATAATCGGTCAAAATCCGAAGGTTGCGGGCAACCTGTGATTGGCCGGTGAACGGCCTAAGTTCATATATACGAGAATCGTACTGAGCGAAGTTTCCCCCAAGGATGAATGCGGTCATCGCCCCGATAAGATCCGCATATTTGAGAAGCTTAGAAGATTCGTGGATTCCCAAACCGACGATCGAGGACATAGCCTGAGTTCCGTTAATAAGAGCTAGCCCTTCCTTCTCGTGCAGTACTAACTCGTCAATATCCGCTCTTTTCAGAGCTTCATCGCCCGACAGCAGTTCTCCTTCAAAGTACGCTTTTCCCTCTCCAAGCAACACGGAAGCTACGTGAGCAAGAGGGATTAAATCCCCGCTCGCCCCCAATGATCCCTTATTAGGAACATAAGGAACGACGTCTTTATTCAACAATTGAACAAGCCGTTCAAGCACCACAAGTCGGACGCCGGAGTAGCCTCTCCCCAGGGAATTTACCCGTAAGGCAATAATCCCTCGCACGGCTTCAGGTGACAGAGGCTCACCAACCCCGGCAGAGTGACTCTTCAGCAGGTTTACCTGCAACTGCCTGCGCTTCTCTCGGGGTATTTCCTCACTTACGAGATCACCAAACCCGGTAGTCACGCCGTAAACGGGTCTATCGGTTTCCGTGGTAATTTTTTCCAGCGTAGATCTGTTTTTCTTCACTCGAGATCGAACCTCATCCCCCAATTCAACTTCCGTCTCGCCGCTTGCCACTTCAGCAAGGTCCTCTATCGTTAAATTTCCATCCAGCGTCGTTGTCATAAATTAATCACCAAAAGCTGTCCGGTTCTAAGGGTTTTATTAACATCTCCATCTCCTGTTAATATTCGACCACGCAAAAAGTTAGCATTGAGTTCGAAAGTCAGGTTGCTCCAGTAAGTACCCTCACCAATTACCACGGAAAATCCCCTGATCACTTTTTTCAGAAACCGGGTTAGCGGCCCCTCCCTGTCAGGAGTATCTTTCAAAATGGTCTTTTATCCTTTCCCGGGCTAAAGACGGGTCCCTATCGACCAGCGCCTCAAATAGCTTGTAGTGAATATTGTAGGATTCTAGCAGGTAGTTACGTTTGTCGGGAAGGTAGTGCATCTCTTCCAGATTTTGCCACATTCGGTCATTCATGATACCCTGAAGATTCTTTATCGTATCTTCTATAACCTTGTTCCGGGTTGCCTTGGCAACCTGCAGATGAAATCTTTTGTGGAGATTAAGGAAACTCCGGTAATCGTCCTTTTTGGCGGCGGATTTCATGTCGTCCAGTGTTTCGTCCATACTCTTCTCGTCTTCCTCAGAACACTTCCTAGCTGCTACTTCTACCACCCCGGCTTCAAACGCAGCTCTCGCCTCCTGCAGTTCCAGAGGCTTGGGATTATCTACCAGGATATCCAGTATCTGATCACCAAGACTGTCGGTAAGCGGCAGTCTCTTGACAAAGGTTCCCTTACCTACTTTAGTGTTAATTATTCCTCCCAGTCGCAGGGCGGAGAGTGCTTCTCTGACCGAGGCTCGACTTACACCCGTCTTCTCAGCTAACTCCTCTTCTGTTGGTAATTTATCTCCCTTTTCGTAATCACCACACCTCATTGCTTCCAGGATCTGGTTTGCAACGTGCAAAGGTTTCTTGTTTTCTTCGAGCTTCTCAAATTCAAAACCCATTTTCGCCCCCGCTCACATCAGTTATCATATGTCAGACAAATAAAAATTAAAATAAAACCTTTCGACAATCAACAAACTTAGCAAAATCCCAACCTCCCGGTAAACAAGATGTAACTCCGGAGTATACCACTCATTTAACCTTTTGAAACCTGGTGAAACCGATTAGTATTACATTGTTCTAGAGTACTTCTTGTTTTCTCCAAAATTTGCCGATGAAGCCCCGGGGCACTCCTGGAGAGGAATCGGCCGGTTTTCGTCCAGCACCCAATTGAGATGTGGGACTGGGCAAAGTTATCGTACGCGTAACCTGTTAGGCGAAGTTAAAGAGAAAGATTTTGGTTTGATTTGGCCAAGTTGGTCTCCTCGATTGGGTGCTAGGTCAATTTCCGGTTATGGGGCTAAAGGTTCTGTTTTTTATGTGTATTTTACAAGCCCCGTCCCTTGGAGCGGGATTATTGACTTTTCGGTGTTTACAATGGTACTGAAAAAACACAGCAAGGTAATTGGCTGGGATGATGGACCGTTCGAGTTTGGAGAGCGAGAAATGGTCCCTTTGGTAGGGGTAGTGACTCGGGGAGGGGATCAAGTAGATGGGGTCCTTAAGACGGAGGTTGAAGTCGATGGACTGGACGCGACCACCACTCTGATAACAACGATAAACGGGAGCAAGCATTCACAAGAGTTGCAGTTGATTATCTTGGACGGCATCACGTTTGGAGGGTTCAACGTGGTAGATATCAAAAAACTGGCAAATGAGACAGACATTCCCGTGCTGGCCGTAACAAGAAAAAAATTCGATCTTCAGGCAATTAAGAAAGCCCTAGGTAATCTGGCCAATTTCGAGAGGCGCTGGGAAGCGGTTTTAAACGCAGGGGACTCGGATTACGCCAAGGTAAGGGGAAGCAAAATATATTTTCAGACGGCGTCGCTATCGGTAGAAGAGGCGAAACAGGCAATTTCCATTACAACCACTTACTCGTCCTTGCCGGAACCGGTACGATTAGCCGACATGATTGCCAGAGCAATAGTAAGCGGTGAAAGTTAAACGAATCGAGGTGAACAATGAAAGCACTTATTCAGGTAGTCGAGGAAGCAAATGTAGCGGTCGAAAGTGAAATTGTCGGATCTATCGGAAGTGGGTTATTGATTTTTCTCGGAGTCAAGGAGGTGGATCAACGAGCTCAGGCAAAGAAACTAGTCGAAGAAGTATTAAACCTCAGGATATTACCCGACGACCAGGGTAAAATGAACCTCTCCGTTAAAGACCTTCAGGGGGAGATTCTGGTAATCTCTCAATTTACCCTTTATGGAAAAGTTGACTCCGGCAGACGGCCCAGCTTTTCGCAGGCGGCGGAATACGAGGAAGCCAGAAGGCTCTATCGGGAGTTCATCAAACTGCTGGATGAAGGGATTGAATCCGACGTGGAATCTGGAGATTTTGGGAGTTATATGAAGGTAAGTCTCGTAAACGACGGACCAATCACGTTTACCCTCGAAAGTTGAAAAGAAGGGATACCTGCATTAGAATTTCGAAAGATTCAGGAGAAAATTCTTGAGGAGGAAATATGGCCGTACCAAAGTTCAGAACTTCGAGATCTAAGAAGAGGTCGAGACACGCTGGAAACAAATCGCTGGCAAACCCAACCGCAACGGAATGTCCCCACTGTCACGAACTAAAGCTACCACATCGCGTTTGCTCCAGTTGTGGCTACTACAAGGGAGAACAGATAATGGAAATTGAAGAGGAATAGTGTTTGGTTTAAGTCCTTTCATTGCTCAAATTTCCCGATAAACTTTTTAATTAAGTACTCGAAGGCATCAGGTTATTTCATTATTCGTTTAGTTTCATAAATTTACCCCTTTCTTTTTTACAGCTAGCCAATTATTTAGTTAAAGGTGGTTTCCCGTAAATCAACCGCTACAACCCGGGGCCGGAATAATCTTTACTTAACAGAATGATTTTTTGACAGCTAAAAGAACGGGTTTAATTGAGGAACAATGGGAAAGAGAGTAACTAAAAACAAACAAGCATTTCGGGATTTCGACTTTGAGGAGTTCTACGAGGCCGGAATAGTTCTTCGGGGAACTGAGGTTAAAAGCCTTCGGTCCGGTCGGTGCAGCTTAAAAGACGGATACGCCAAAGTTACCGATGGGGAGGTATTTCTTCACAACGTTCATATTGCCAGGTACGAGGAGGGAAACAGGGAAAATCACGAGCCCCGTAGAAAACGAAAGTTGTTACTTCGGAAACCCGAAATAAATAGGCTAATTGGGAAGACACAACAAAAGGGTTACTCCTTGATTCCGGTAGAAATCTACTTTAAAGGTGGCTATGCGAAGGTGAAATTGGGTCTGGGTAAAGGAAGAAAAGAATACGATAAGAGAAGGAAAATCAAGGAGAAAGACGAGCAGCGCAGAATTGAAAAGAAGTTAAAGGATCACAGTAGAGGAAGAATTTAGGAATCAACTATTTCAAGGAGGGATAAAGATGGCCGGCGAGCGAAAAAGTATCTCCAGAGAGATGGGCGATTCCCGTTTGGAAATAGTACAGGGTGATATCACCAACCAAAATACTGAAGCAATTGTCAATGCCGCCAACAAGAGGTTGGCTCCAGGTGGCGGCGTAGCTGGTGCCATTCACCGGGCAGCTGGCCCGAAACTCTGGGAAGAATGCAAAAACCTCGGTGGATGTGAAACCGGGGAGGCAAAGATCTCGGGAGGTCACCAACTCCCTGCCCAATACGTAATTCATACTGTTGGTCCTGTTTATAGTGGTTCTCCCGAGGACCCAGAACTGTTAGAAGCTTCTTACCGAAATAGCCTGGAGTTAGCAAAGGAAAACGGGATCGAAAGCGTTTCCTTCACTGCATTAAGCACCGGAGCATTTGGCTACCCGGAAGACGAGGCGGGGGAAATCGCACTCCATACGATAATCGAGTTTCTGAAAGGGAACTCCTTACCTCAATTAGTCCGCATGGTACTATATGGAGAAAAATCATTTGACCTACACAGAAGGCTACTGGAGGAAATATTCGACGGTTAGGTTTAACAAAGTGGGAGTGTCGGAATTTATGCTTGGTTTAGATCCGGGTAGAGACAATTCACACGTTGCGCGGTGTTGTCCGTTTATCTACAATATTTCGTTATGAACAAAGATTCTCCTTGTACGGATAAAAAATATATCTTCGTTACGGGCGGAGTCCTCTCCGGTCTAGGAAAGGGTATCATAGCCTCTTCTCTGGGTCTTCTCATGAAATCCCGGGGGTTCAAGCCCACGCTTCAGAAAGTAGATCCCTACTTGAACGTGGACGCAGGCACCATGAATCCCTACCAACACGGGGAAGTGTTTGTCACGGAGGACGGAGCGGAGACTGATCTGGATCTGGGTCATTACGAAAGGTTCATCAATGAGAACCTTTCGGCGGCAAATAACGTTACCACGGGAAAGGTTTATTCCTCCGTAATGGAAAAGGAAAGAGAGGGAGAGTATCTTGGAAAAACCGTCCAGATCATTCCTCATATTACTGACGAGATAAAACGTGACATCAACGAACCGCTGGAAGGCTCAGATTCTGATTTGATCATCACAGAAATTGGTGGAACCGTAGGGGATATAGAGGGTCTTCCCTTTCTCGAAGCTTTGCGCCAAATGAAAGATGAAATACCCCCCGAAAACGTAGCATTTATCCATTTGACGCTGGTTCCCTACCTCAAAACATCTAAAGAACTAAAAACTAAGCCCACCCAGCATAGCGTCAAAGAACTCAGGGGAATAGGAATAACACCGGATATCATCGTCGCCCGGTGTGATCGCCCACTCCCTGATTCAGTTAGAAAAAAGATAGGTCTTTTTTGTGACGTTCCATCGGAGAACGTTATAGAGGGTCGCAATATGGA
>JAGXLP010000026.1:0-5727 GCA_018334615.1 Candidatus Bipolaricaulota bacterium | reverse complement strand
AAATTACGGAGCGACACCGACACCGATACGAATTTAACAACAATTACCGGGAAGTCTTCGAGGATGCAGGAATGAAGATTGCAGCAACTTCACTCGACGGCCAGTTAGTTGAAGTGGTTGAGTACGACCAGCATCCCTGGTTTATCGGGGTCCAATTCCATCCGGAATTTAACTCCCGGCTGGAAGAGCCACATCCTTTGTTTTCCAGTTTTCTAAAGGCCGCAGGCAGGTAGATTAATCAGAGCAATAGTCCCTTCTTCGATAGAGCCCCCTGCTCCAGATATAGTACCCAAATCCACCCACAACCAAAATGCTAATTAAGTGGGCCGCCCTTATCGGGCCTATCCACAGGCTTCCCGCCCGGAAGAAACTCACAAAAGAGCGACCGATGGAATATAAAATAAAGTAGAGCGACACGATAAACCCTCGTCTATATTCCCTGGTTCTCAAGCGCCAGAGAACCAGGAAAATTAAAAGATTTAGCATTAATTCGTACAACATGGTCGGGTGGAGCTTTTGATCGGGAAACCTGGCACCCGCGGCAGTGTTAGTTCCAAAAACAACCCCCCAGGGTAGATCAGTGGGAAAACCGTAAGCGTCACCATTTAGGAAATTTCCAACTCTGCCAATAGCCTGCCCCAGTATCAACCCTGGCGCCAGAGCATCGGCAAACTCCCAGAACCCCACACGCTTTAGTTTAACAAAAATTATCAGCCCAATTAATCCTCCAATCAGACCTCCATGTATGGCCAAACCTGACAGCCCAAACTGCCCCTGCTCTCCTATTCCAAACAGCAAAAGCGGGTGATCGAGGAAGTAGTCGAAGTAAAACAGGGCGTAATAGATCCTGGCTCCTAGTAATCCAAGAGGAAACCCAATTAGGACGAAATCAATTAAATCGGTGAGGTCGAGCCCAAGCCCCTTTCTATCCGTTTCGAGGTGTAAAACCCTAAGACTGACAACCAGGGCAACAGCGTAAGCAATCCCGTACCACCGAACTGATAACGGTCCAATATGGAAGGCGATTGGGTTCATATCATCCCCCCACAACAAGTATCAAGACCTGAATGATTCCTATAACGAAGCCGATCAAAGCACCAAACCAGGTAATTGCCCTAAACTGGTCTCCGGTGACCTCCAGAACCAGCCGCTCAACCTCCCCAGTAGAAAACCTATCTACCTCTTCCCTTACCATTTCCTGTACGTCCAGAGCATTCATAATTTCTGAGCCTTGCCTGGAAACGATCCCAATGATTTCCTCTACAACGAGGCCGGAAAAGGGGGTAATCAGCCCGGGATCAACCCAGCGAGAAAGCTTCCCAATCTTTTTCTCGCTTAAGCCTTCGAGCTTCTTCTTGAGAACCCGGTGAAGTTCCGCCTGAACCTCTTTCGAGCCAAGTATTTCTATAACGTAATCACTAATGGACCTTATTAGTGCCTCTTTTTCCTCACTCGGCTCCAGTTCGACAAATTCGTCAAGTTTCTTCCCTTCTGAATTTTTTAGAACTTCCATTAAAACCTCGAGGATGAAAGACTGAACTTTCTCACTCTGAATCGTGGCAACGGAGATGTCGGTAAGGATCTTCGCCGATTTCTTTGTCACCCTGTCAGACGATAGTATTTCCGAGAGGTCCTTTTCTAAGAATTTTCTGACCGATTCGACTCCCGAAGCGGCAACTTCCTGCCTAACTTGCTCCCGCTCGGCAATCTCAATTAACCTGGGAACTCCCCGGTCAATCATTTCCTCAACTTTCTCATTTAACCTCTCTTCAGGCAGGATTAGCGTTTCCAGAAAGCCACGCTTAACCTGGTCCCAGACGGAGTCTTCATTAAATTCGCGTTGGAAAGTTTCATCCAGGGAATCGAGAACAAGATTCTTAAACCTTTTCCGAAGTTCTGGATTATCCAGTAACTCTGCTCCTTTCTTCATAAGAAGCGGAAGATTCGCCTCAACTTGTCCAATGAGAAGTTGTTTAATTTCCTCTCCAAGGTAATCTTCCAGCTTCCCTCCTTTTTTACTTATCTCGTCCAATTTTTTTATCCAGAACTCCTCAATCAGTTCTTCTGTATCTTCCTTATCGGTGAACTCGGAAATGATGCTTCCCAATTTAAGGGATATCTCCCTGTAGGACCAATGCTCAACGAGCTCCCCGACCTCCTTCTGAGATAACACGTTGAACCCCTTCCTTATCATTTGTCGAAGGAAGAATTCCATACTATCTCCTGTTAACATATCGTTTAGCCAGCCTTCCATTTTGTCGGCCAGAACATTAAACCCCTTCTCCAGTTTCGGTCTGGCTTTATCGGGCACGATTCCCATTACGGAGCCCAGTTCACTCTGAAAAAAATCCATAACCCAGCTTTCCAGAGCATCCTCCAGTCGTTTTTTGACTCCGGGGGAATCCAGTCTCTGTTTGAGGGCAGAAGGGGTTAGTAAGTGAGCCCCGACAGCTTGTCCAATATTTTCCGCTATCTCATCCCTTCGTCTGGGGATGAGGCCGGGGGTAAACGGGACTCGACAACCGAAAAACCTTTTCTCTTTCAGGGGCCGGAACAACATTCTAATGGCAATCCAATTAGTGGAATAACCGATAACGCCTGCCACCAAAGGAAGTAAAACGAAATAATAATTAAAATCCATTAATTCCACCCAATTATTATTTATGAAAACTAGGACCTATCTCTTCTGATTTTAACCAGCGTTCTGTTCAATCTATAAACCCTAACCAACAAAATGAAGTATAACTAACCGCTCCCCTATTAGACAGAGGTTCCTGAAATCTTTTTCCCGGGCGGCTATCAAAAATCCTCCATCCATACCATTTCAAATAAACCGCTGGACCTTTATAATACATTTCAAGGATATATTTGGTTTAGAATGGCCCTAACACGAGCACAATGAACCTCCAACGGTTGCGAAAGAGGATCGGAGTCATACAATAAAGGAAGTTAATTTGAGACCTAACGGGCTACACTCATGATTATAATTCCACAATTTCCAAGTAAATGCCAGCTTTATACCGAAGAAGGGCGGCTCATTTAACGTTCAGGAGGGGTTAATATGCCAGCTGAAAAATTGGATAAGATTTTCAAGCCGGAGTCTTTAGCCGTAATCGGAGCAAGCGAGAAAGAGGGCTCCGTCGGCTACACTTTGATGGAAAATATCGTTAATTTATTCGAAGGAGATATTTACCCCGTCAATATCAATAGAGACGAGGTAATGGATATCGAAGCGTTTTCCAGCGTTAGTGAAATAGAAAACGAGGTTGATTTGGCGGTAATCGCCACGCCCGCCAAAACAGTCCCTGATATCGTGGACGAATGCGGTAAGTCGGGAATAGAGGCGGCAATCGTTATCTCCGCAGGCTTCAGTGAAACTGGAGACGAGGGGAAGAAACTGGAAAATGCCATCGAGGAAAAGAGAAAAAAGCACGAGATGAGAATCCTTGGACCGAATTGCCTGGGCACTATAAGACCGGGAGACAACGTAAACCTAACCTTCCTCCGCAAGGATCCAGCGGCCGGTAAAGTTGCATTTCTATCTCAGAGCGGAGCAATGGGATCCGCTATTTTAGATTGGTCTACCAAGGCCAAAGTCGGTTTTAGCGCTTTTGTCTCAGTCGGGAATATGCTTGATATAGACTTTGGCGATTTGATCGACTACTTCGGCCAGGATCCAAAGACAAACAGCATCATAATGTATATGGAAACGGTTAAGAACGCGGAAAAATTTATGAGCGCTGCGCGGGGATTTGCCCGAACCAAACCCATCCTTGTTATCAAAGCGGGGAAGTATTCGAAGAGTGCAGAAGCTGTTGCCTCCCACACGGGTTCCCTTGCCGGGGAGGATCAAATTTACGATGCCGCTTTCAAGCGAGCTGGCGTCACCAGGGTTTCCGACGTGGACGACCTTTTCAGCAGCTCTGAGACCCTAAGCAAACAGAACTTGCCGGATGGACCAAGTATGGCTATTATAACCAACGCCGGTGGTCCCGGCATAATGACGACGGACGCTATACTCGACTCCGGCGGCAAAGTAGCTGATTTATCTTCAAGTACGGAGGAAAAATTGACCGAACTTCTTCCTCCCCAGGCCAGCAAGAAGAATCCGGTGGACGTACTGGGAGATGCAGGTCCTTCCCGTTACAAGGATTCTATAAGGATCTGCGCCGAGGACGAAAACGTGGACGGCATTATCGTTATTTACGCACCTCAGGGTGAAGCCACAGCGCAGGATGCCGCTAAAGCCGTTGCAGATGTTTCAGGGGAAACCGAGAAGCCAATTGTTACATCGTTTATGGGAGCCGGCGAAGTCGATAAAGGCCGACAGGTCCTTAGAGAATCGGACGTACCAACAAGACCTACCCCTGAACAGGCGATAAGTGCTTACATGTATATGCACCGTTACGCCAGGAATCTGGAATTGTTATACGAGACGCCGGAGGAACTACCAACAAATAGCCAGCCTCCTCACCACCATCTTAAAGCATTGGTAAGGAAGGTCTTGAGTGCGGACAGGACAACCCTGACGGAGGTCGAGTCAAAGAAATTTCTCGATACTTATGACATACCCACCTCTCCAACCAAGGTCGCTGAATCTCCTGACCAGGCGGCAAATCTCGCGTACGAAATCGGCTACCCGGTCGTCCTTAAGATCTATTCCCACGACATAACCCACAAAACCGACGTAGGTGGGGTTGAACTCAACCTCCAGGACAAGGAAGAGGTAAAAGAGGCCTATGAAAGGATCGTATCCCGGGCCAAAAACCACAGACCGTCCGCGGAGGTTCTTGGAGTCACTGTCCAGAAGATGATCTCCAACGTGGACTACGAGCTTATCCTTGGCTCCAAGAAAGATCCACTTTTCGGTGCTTCAATTCTATTCGGTAGAGGAGGGACGGGCGTTGAACTTTACAAAGATACCTCGGCCGGTTTTCCGCCACTAAATCAAGTGTTGGCCCACAGATTGATGGAGGATACAAAAGTCTACCAGTTGCTCAAAGGATATCGGGGACGAAAAGGTGCGAACATACGCGAACTTGAGAAACAGCTGATCCGGTTTTCCCAGTTAATTATTGACTTTCCGGAGATTAAGGAAATCGACATCAACCCACTCGCTGTCATCGACGGTTCGTTCAGGGCCCTGGATGCAAGGATAATTCTGGACGAGGATTTCAAAGACAAGCAAGTTGAAAAGTCCCACGAGCACCTGGCAATTTCACCTTATCCACGAGAATACGTAGAGGATTGGCGATTGAGCGACGGAAGAAACGTGACCCTCAGACCAATTAGGCCGGAGGACGAACCGTTGGAATTTGAACTGTTCGATTCCTTCTCCGACAAGACGTGGCGACAGAGATTTTTTGGCCCGAGAACCGAAATTACCCACGAAGAGATGACTCGCTACACCAACATAGACTACAGACGAGAAATGGCAATTATAGGTATATTGGGTGAAGGCGAGGACAAGAAAATGGTTGGGGTCGGGAGGCTCATTATCGGTCCCGATCAATATACCGGTGAATACGCCGTGGTGGTCGGAGATCCCTGGCAAAAACTTGGACTCGGAGAGAAACTTACGGACTCTATTATCGGCGTCGCCGAAGATAAAGGCCTTAGAAGCATCTACGCCACCATCCTCAAGAACAATAAACCAATGCTTCAACTGGCAAGAAAGATGGGGTTTCAGGAGGAAGAAAGGGATTCCGATACCGTAAAAATGGTATT
>JAGXLP010000135.1 GCA_018334615.1 Candidatus Bipolaricaulota bacterium | reverse complement strand
CTAGTTAAACTTTTCCGCCAGTTTCTCCTCTACAATCTCGGGAACGAATGTCCCAACGTCTCCTCCCAGTTCCTTAACTTCCTTGACAATGCTCGAACTCAGAAAAGAATACTCTCCCGAGGTCATCAAAAACACGGATTCTATCTCCGGGGCAAGATCCCTGTTGGTGAGGGCCATTTGAAACTCGTATTCGAAGTCCGAGTTGGCCCTGAGCCCCCGAACGATGGATTCTCTTTCGTATTTTTCCGCGCAGTTCACCAATAAGCCAGAGAAAGTAATTACTTTAGAGACAGAGATCTCCTCGGCTTCCAGAGCTCGCTCGGTAATCTCCTTCCTTTCTGTTGGTGTAAATAGGGTTTCTTTCCTTGGGTTTTCTACTATTCCGATTATTAAGTCTTCAAATATCTTCCCCGCCCGCTCTATGATATCCAAATGTCCATAAGTTATCGGGTCAAAACTCCCCGGGTAAAGTGCCTTTGGCATATGTCGTTGCCTCCCTGAATTTAGAGTTGACGTTCCTCCGTAAAGATTGAAAAGGTTCACGTCCTTCGAGTGCTTGTTATTATACCTTTTCTCGCCAACCGATAAAAGTGACGGTCTTCAGGAACGATGGAGGTTCGAGACCTGAGCGAACTTGCAAGGTCTAAAAACAGTAGTTACACTAATAATGGATGTTTTTTTGACAGCGATTTTTGTGTTTATTTAGAGGAGAGATAGTTGGCTTTCCCCGCACTAACTTAATCAACCGGGAGGTTTTTGTATGGCTGAAGTACGGTTAAAAAACGTAACAAAGATGTTTGGCGATTTGACGGCGGTAGATAGCGCGAACCTAACTATCGATGACTCGGAGTTTATCGTGCTCGTTGGTCCTTCGGGCTGTGGAAAAACCACCACGCTCCGGTGTGTGGCAGGGCTGGAAGAACCTACCGAGGGGGAAGTTTATATCGGCGATAAAATGGTAAACGGTGTACCTCCTAAAGACAGAGATATAGCAATGGTATTTCAAAACTACGCCCTCTATCCCCATATGGACGTCTACAACAATATCGCCTTCGGACTAAAACTACGCAAGCTACCCAAAGACGAGATCGAGGAAAGGGTAAACAGGACGGCCGATCTACTGGGTATTCATGAAAAGCTGAAGTCGAAGCCCAAGGAGCTCTCCGGAGGTCAGCGCCAGAGAGTGGCAGTGGGTCGGGCAATAGCTCGAGATCCCCAGGTGTTCCTGTTTGATGAGCCCCTGTCCAACCTGGACGCTAAACTGAGGGTCCAGATGAGGGCTGAACTCCAGGAACTACACCATGACCTGGCGACGACCTCGATGTATGTAACTCACGATCAGGTGGAAGCCATGACCCTCGGTAACAGGGTTGCTGTTATAGACGAAGGTATCATGCAGCAGTACGATCACCCCCAGACGATATACGACAACCCCAGCAACAAGTTTGTCGCCGGCTTCATAGGCAGTCCGTCCATGAATTTCCTGGATGCCAGAATAAGAGAAGAGGATGGAAATACCTACGTAGAAGGTGACGGATTCCGACTACTTTTGCCTGACGAATTAGCTGACCAACTGGAAGGGCCAAGCGGGGAGGAAGTGACCTTCGGAGTCAGGCCTGAAGACCTTACTGCCGAACAGACCGTCCACGAAGGAGACGAAACCAAGAGCTTCGACACTCACGTATTGGTTACCGAACCCCTTGGCGATGAAATAATTGTCCACACCGAGGTAGGGGACCAGGAGATAATTGCTCAGCTGGATCCGAGAGTGGATATTGAGCCCCACCAGGATGTCAAGTTATACGCAGACATGGATTATATTCACATCTTCGACAAAGATACCGGGGATGCTTTATTGTAACATTAACTAAACTGAAATTTGCTCTGACAAAATTTAGCTTTCTTACTTATACACCAAAGGCCTCCGCTGAGTGGAGGCCTTTGGTATTCTTCTAATTTACCGTTTCTTAGTTATATTAGGTCTTTGGCTTAACTCATGAAATTCTCTCGCATTGCCCATAAATTCAGGGATATCCTGATTGATGGCCTGGTTACGATACTACCGATAACCATAACTGGTTATTTACTCTGGCTTGGCTATAGTATAATCGATCGTTTTTTTGGCCGGGGAACCGTAATCGGGGCACGCCTTAGCCACTCACTGGAACGATTGTTCGGAATTGAGTGGATACCGGGGCTCAGTATCATTTATACTGCTATCATTATAGTGCTTTTAGGGTTAATTTCTCGGTTTTACCTGGGAAGATTGCTCCAGAGGTATTTAACCCTTATCCTAAACAAGCTACCCCTCGTAAAAAAAATTTATCCCCCTGCCCAGGAAGTCTCTGAGGCCATACTGGGGAGAAGCTCTTTCTCTTCGTTTAAAGAAGCAGTTTTAATCGAATATCCAAGGCCGGGTAGCTACACCCTGGGGTTTGTTACCAACCGGATTGGGGATAAAGTTTCGGTATATATTTTTACCACCCCCGACCCCTTTACCGGCCGTATACTATTTTTGCCGGATGATCAGGTGACGTATCTGGATATGAGCGTAGAAGAGGGAATTAAATTCCTCATATCCATGGGTATTTCCGCCCCGGATGCACTTTACGAAGACCAGGAAAGAAATAAAAACCAGAGGATGACCGATAAGGTTGATAACGGGAGAGTAGAAGAAGGCTGGGCTGAGTCATGATACCAATTCGTGATACGAGGCCCAGTTACCGGTTATCCTGGGTTACTGTCACCCTTATTACCCTTAACGTGGCTATTTTTTTGGTCTCCCTGGGTATCTCTACTCAATCGTCGAAGTGTCTTGACCTCACGCAGTGGGCAAGACATGACGTAACCCCAAGTGTTCAGCTCATACGAGAACGTGACGGTTGCGCTTCGAGTAGTGAAGTATCGGTTTCGGGAAAGAGCTGGTTTTTCTTAAAATACGGGGCTGTGCCCGGAGAGATCACCAGTTTTACCGACTTTTCACCGTCAGTAGCCTTTCCAGTATTTTTCACTTTAATTACCTCCACCTTTCTCCACGGAGGCTTCTTTCATTTAATAGGCAATATGTTATTTCTCTGGATTTTTGGAGACAACGTTGAAGATGCCATGGGACACTTTCGGTTTATTGCTTTTTATTTCATTGCCGGGATCGCCGGTTCGATCCTTCACATTGTTTTTAATCCCGGCAGTGGTACACCGATGGTGGGGGCTTCTGGTGCCATAGCCGGGGTAATGGCGGCTTATCTATTGCTTTATCCAAATTCCAAAATTGTCACATTGGTGCCGATATTTTTCTTTTTCACTTTTATCCAGATTCCCGCCTTCATAATGGTTGGATTGTGGTTCCTGTTTGAACTTTTTATGGCTTTCGGAGATACTGTGGGATCAGTTGCCAGATGGGCACATGTTGGCGGATTTCTCGCTGGGATATTACTAACCCCTTACTTTAAGAGTGATTTTATCAGAATTAA
>JAGXLP010000134.1 GCA_018334615.1 Candidatus Bipolaricaulota bacterium | reverse complement strand
CGGGGGGAGGTGTCCCAGTCTGTCATCATTTTCAGTCGCGGTCTCCCCATGTCCCCTCTGGTCATAGACGTAAACTGAGTATCCCCTGGAGGCGATATCACGAGAGAATTCGCTGTATCGCTCCCTGTGTTCCGCCATGCCGTGAATTATCTGTATTGCTCCCCGGGAAGGTTCGGCGAGGTATTTAGTCCCATATAGTTCTTTACCGCCCTCACCCGAAAATACAAAGTGCTTTTTAACCACTGCGGATTGTCCTATTCTGATCCATCAAGAAAGCACTGAAATTCCAGCGTCCTGCCTTCGGGGTCCTTTCCAAAGAACTGATATATGTTATAGTTCGGTACTCTCGATTCAGGTTCACCCTCGGCGATATCCACAAGCCTGTGGTATATCTTATCCACAGGTTCTCGGCCATCAAAAATAAAAGTGATAATTCCACAGGTTTCTGGTTTTCCTCCGCGTTCACAAAACGCAAAACAAAAATCACCTTTCCGGAAGATGATGCAGTCTCCTTGATCTTTCCAGATTCGGGCGCCAATTCTCTTCGTGTAGAACTTCTTTAATAGAGAAAGGTTATTAGTTCCAAAAAACACGATGCCGGACATATTGCCTCCTGATATTTAAGTCGTTGGCGTCTGGCTTTCAGGCTTATTGCTCGAACCTAACGGCCAATTATCAAAATTTGCCGAGAAACCCCGCCCCTTGGGGCGAGATTCTTGACTTTAACTACACTCAAATCCTTCCCCACTATTAAACTTTATCTCAATCTTATCTTAAATCAAAATAGCTGAAGAGGTTTCCGAGCTTTCGTCAATTCAAATCTTTTTTCTCTTAGCACCCCAGCCCTGGTGCGAGGATACTCTGCGGGTAAATTCAGAAGAGCTTTTCAAATTCGAGGACGTGAAGGAGGTGGAAATACTTCCGAAAACTATCCTTCAGCCGTAATTTACAACACGGTTAAGGACCAGAAGTCCTCGTGTATGGAGATGTTGTTTAAAGCTAAAAATAGTGTAAAATATAGTTATGGTAGTTCGTTCGAATTATGAATTAGTTCCAATTATTGATGATTAGCTGCATACGTTCAGAAGACTTAGTTAGGTTGCAAAGCGGACTTTCAGAAAGAAGGGGGTAATTATGTTTTATACTTCATCAGGTTCTAAATACCGGAGCTGGCATTTCCAATTATCTATCGGAATGTTAATCTTTGTTTTAGCGGCGTTCCTTTTCGCACCTAATCTGGTCTACGGTACTCAAAATACGGACCCGATAAATCTATTGGGAGCAGACTGGATAGCTACTTCCAACGGGACTAGCGCGCCTGCACCCTTGATGCTGGTTCCGCGTCCACCCAAAGATAGCGATTTCGACGTAAGAGTGTGGACAAACAAAAAAACCTACGTTATTGGGGAGAATGCCAGGGTATATTTTCAACTCAACAAAGCAGCGTACGTGTATATTCTGGACTACACTCCGAGCCAGGGGGTAAAACTAATTTACCCTAACAAATGGGAGGGAAATGAGAAGAGAAGTCCGGGAAGGCATACTCTACCCTCAGCCGGTTACAACTTTGGGGTCTCCGGCCCAGCGGGACACGAGTATCTACAGGCCCTTGCCACGACAAAAAAAATCGACATATACGAATTCGTCAAATATCCCAACGACCCGTTTCGTGAAGGTGGATTTCCTTCCGTTCCCAACCCAGAAAGGTTAAAAGAAGAAATCCAGTCAGGGTTAAAAGCCAAGTTTGGAATACACATCGGCGGGGAAGATTCCGGCATCAGTTTTCAATTATCTCCGGTAGAGTGGGACACCGATTTTTACGACTTTGAAGTGGTCTCTTCCCAGCCCACTAACCAACCTCCTCAGGCTCGTTTCTCCTATTCACCTACTAATCCCTCAGTTAATGAAAGGATACGGTTCGACGGGTCAAGTTCTTATGACCCCGATGGCAGTGTCTCCAGGTGGGAATGGGACCTGGACGGAGACGGAAACGTCGAAGCTACCGGAAGGACCATTTACACCAGGTATAGAAGCGCCGGAAGAGTTCGCGTACGCCTCACAGTAATGGACAACGACGGTGCAACGTCATCTACGACTCAATATCTCCAGGTCGGGCCCAGCAACCAGGGTCCCAGAGCGGACTTTAATTACTCTCCCGGTAGCCCCAGTGTCGGTGACACCGTACGATTTGACGGAAGTCCCTCAAACGATCCCGACGGATCCATCGTCTCCTGGAATTGGGACTTCAACAACGACGGAAGTACGGACAGAAGTGGCCGGGTCGTCTGGAATAGATTCAGCTCCTCCGGAACCAAGCGGGTTTCACTGACTGTCAGGGATAATGATGGAGCCACCTCGAACATCACCGAAACAATACAGGTCAGTCCTTCGGGTCCCCTGTTTAACCACGAAGAAGCCGATGACATGAATAGTAACGGGAGCCGGGAAGATCAGTGGTACTGGCTTAGAAACTTCGGCGACTACTCTCGCTGGTCCTGGTATTCACTTCCGAATACGCCAAACCGAGCTTACCTTAACTTCAACCTGCTCGTTACTAATCAGGAAAGAGGGAGTGGTTACGGAGCGACCGTGGAGTTCAGAATAAATGACTTTAACGGTAATTTAATAGAGCGGGGCTACGTAGATTTAGCAAATACGTTCAGACCGCAATTCTCGGAAGATACAAATGGAATCGGTTACGAAGCCTTTGGATCATACCGGATAAGCAATCCAGAAGAACTACGAAACGGCTTTCGGGTAAGGGTCGAATGGCCCCCACGTGATAACCGTTACTACGTCGGCACCCAGAGAGGTGCGGTAACCCTGGATTACGAATATTAACAGAAGACTCCAAACCGGAGGTGGACGAAATGGTAAAAGACAAAAATAAGTTTATAGTGTTGGTAGTTGTGCTATCTTTGGGCTTGTTGCTCTTATCGGGCTTTGCCCTGGCTGATAACGGTTTGTCCGAGGCTACAGAGAAAAAAATAAAAGGCATACTAGCTGAAAAATACAATAATCTGCCCGATGAAAAGTTCGACTTTGCTGATGAACCAGCAGCTACCTTTGAGGGTATAGAGTTCAGGCCATTTAAGAACCTCGGTCTCTCTGAGGCCAACATGCAAGACGGAATGGTCCCCGGTTTACTCAGCTATGACGGAAAAGTGGCTCTGTTAATTGCTACAGAGTTACCCGAGGAAATGGAAGCAGAATATGCTTCAGGGTTAATCCTTCTCTCAAACAATCAACCAATATTTGCTTCTAAGGTAGAATTCAAAAGACATGATCAAGCACAGGAGGAAATTAATTACACCTTTAAAGACTCGGGAGAAGATTCCGACAATCTAACTCTCGAGATAACCGGAATCAGATATCTTCTTAGTACATTAGTTCCTAAATCTCTATAAAATAGGTCTAAGATTACGCTTAGATAACCCGCCAGGTTTAAAGTACTGTGGCCTGGCGGGTTATA
>JAGXLP010000025.1 GCA_018334615.1 Candidatus Bipolaricaulota bacterium | reverse complement strand
TTCCGCCATCTAGGACCGAACCAAATAGTTAATTCCACGTAATTTTCATCAGCGCGGTAAAAAATGTATTTTAATACAATGAGGGGATCAAATTGGAGGATTTAAAAGTAGTCGCGGGCAATTCAAATCCCCCCCTGGCCGAGGAAATTGTTTCAAATTTAGGGAAAGAACTTACGGAAGCCACGGTGGATAGGTTTCCGGATGGGGAAATTTACGTACACATAAAAGAAACCGTCAGGGGTGCTTCTGTATTTGTAGTTCAGTCGATTTCACGACCGGTAAATGATAATCTCATGGAGTTATTATTGATAATCGATGCGTTAAAGAGAGCCTCTGCTAAACAAATCGCGGCCGTTATTCCTTACTATGGCTATGCTCGACAGGATAGAAAACAAACGGGGAGGGTGCCAATTAGTGCAAAGCTGGTCGCAAACATTATCTCTACTGCCGGGGCCGATCGAATACTCACTGTAGACCTCCATGCGGGGCAAATTCAGGGCTTCTTCGACATACCCGTGGATAACCTGCGAGGAGATCCATTTCTGGCTAAAAGTATAAAAAGTAGAATCTCCGCTGATGAAGGTGTGGTTGTAAGCCCGGACGTGGGAGGAGCCAAAAGAGCCAGAAAAGTCTCCCAAAAACTAAATATGCCCCTTGCCATCGTGGAGAAAAAACGAGATAACGAAGATGGCGGCGTTCAAGTGCTTAACCTAATTGGGGATGTAAAAGGTAAGAGATGTTTGATAGTGGACGATATTATCAGCACGGGGGGAACTTTAACAGAAGTGGCGGAAGTGTTAAAAGACCGGGGGTGTCTACATGTTGAGGCCGTTTGTACCCATGGAATTTTTGCGGAAGACGCTCTGGAATCGATAGAAGCTTCAGCGATAAATTCTATAACAGTAACCAACACAATAGATAATCGAGAAGCAAAGGAAGCTAAATTCGTAAACCATATATCTATAGGTGAATTGTTTGCCACCACCATTAAGAGAATTTATAAGGAAAAATCGGTATCGACTTTGTTCCCCCATTCCTAATATAATTGAGTCAAGTAGAAGAATAACTCTGGAATAAGAACAAAATAGAAAGGTGATATTAATGGAAGCAGTGGAAGTAAGTAAAAGAGAATCAGGGGAAAATCCAAATTCTTTACGACGTAAAGGTAAGTTACCTGGAGTTCTGTATGGACCCAAGAGAGAGTCCACGAGTGTTAAGGTAGACGAGAAAGAGATGAAGGACCTGATGAAAGAGATAACCAGAAGTACGAGGCTTAAACTGGTCATAGACGATGAAACCCATAAAGTTTTCATCAGGAATATCCAATACGACCATCTAACAGACGATCCGGTTCATCTCGACTTCTACGAAGTTCCGGATGACTATCCTGTGGAAATGGAGATACCCGTAGTCACGGTTGGAACCCCGGAAGGAGTTAGCTCTGGCGGTATCATGGATCAATTAATGGAAACCATCACCGTTCATGGCAAGGCAACGGACATCCCGGAGATACTCAGACTTGACGTCGAGGAACTAGAAATAGGGGATTCAATCCACGTCTCGGACCTGGACCTTGGGGACTTAGAAATTTTGACGCCCAAGGATAGAACTGTCCTTTCAATACTCGCTCCAAGAAAAGAAATCGAGATCGACTTAACCGAGCCGACGATAGGCGAGGAGTTGCTGGGAGAAGAAGAGGAATTGGCCGAAGGTGAAGAGGAAGAACTTGCCGAGGGAGAAGAAGAGGAATTGGCCGAAGGTGAAGAGGAAGAACTTGCCGAGGGAGAAGAAGAGGAATTGGCCGAAGGTGAAGAGGAAAATAAAGACAGTGAATAGTTCCCGAGAGACAGTCCTTATTGACGGTCTCTTCGTAAAATCAACGGGAGGCCTTTTGAAATCGATAATTAATATTCTTTATAATTTCGCAGCCAAGGAATCCTTTAGGGGGTGAGCCTGGTGAGTAACATGTATAAGAAGTTTTCCAAAAAATCGATGGAGATAATGGCTACGGCATATGACGAAGCAGAAAAGTTAAATGATAAAGCGGTCTCGCCGGAACACCTATTATTAGCCCTGCTAAGAGCAAAGAATACAAGAGTTTATAAATTCTTAAAGGATAACGGACTATCCTATCATCACGTACTTCGAGTAGTAAAAAGGAATGACGAGGAAGAGTTATCCCTCCCGCTTCAGGATGAATTAGAACCTACCTCCAAGCTAAAAAAGATAATGAAGATGGGATACGACGAAGCCAGATCCAGCCAGGGTGAAAACAAAATAGAACCGGCTCACCTCCTTATAAGTATTCTAGAGGAAGGCAACGGAACGGCATCTTCGGTCATAAAGCAGTTCGGAGTAACCTCGAGGAAAGCGCGTTCTTATTTCTCAATGGTAAGAAAAGGGGATTCCCAACAAGGCATGGAGCTCAAACTTCAATCAACCGAAAAAAGCAGCAAGGAAGAAGGTATACTGGAGGAATTCGGGAGAAATCTAATTGAAGAAGCCAATAAGAACAACCTGGACCCCGTAATAGGACGAGGCGAAGAAATAAATAGAGTAATACAAACGTTAACCAGGAGAAAAAAGAACAACCCCGTACTTATCGGTGAAGCTGGAGTGGGGAAAACTGCAATAGTGGAAGGGTTAGCTCAAAAGATCGCGAACCAAGAGGTACCTCAAATATTGTCGAACAGGAAAATTTACGAAGTTGACATGGCAGCCATGGTAGCGGGAACGAAGTATCGAGGAGAATTCGAACAGCGGTTGAAAGCACTCATTAACGAAGTCACCAATCAATCCGAAGTAATTTTATTCATCGATGAGCTTAGCACAGTTGTCGGCGCGGGTGGTGCCGAGGGAGCAATTGATGCATCATCAATCCTAAAACCCCCCCTGGCTTCAGGAGCGATTCAGAGCATAGGCACTGCGACTATCGACGATTACCGGAAATCCGTGGAAAAGGATCCCGCACTTAAACGACGGTTTAAGACGATCACGATAGAGGAGCCAACGATAGAACATACGATTGAGATTCTTGAGGGGATACGAGACAGATACGAAAGCCATCATAACGTTAAGATAACCGATGAAGCAATTGAGCAGGCAGCAAGATTGAGTGACCGCTACATAACGGGCCAATTTTTGCCCGACAAGGCGATTGACCTGATAGACGAAACTTCCGCCAAAGTCCGGCTCGAAAATTTCAATCTACCTCCGGAATTACGGGAAATTTCAAGAGAAAGACTCACAATAAAGCAAAGAGAGGAAGAAGCCACGGACGAAGGAGACTACGAAAAAGCGGCGGAATTAAGGGATAAGAGACTGGAATTAACCGAGGGACTGGAAGAATACGATAAAGAGGAAGACAATTCGGGAAATGGTGATGGACTCGTCGAGGGGAAGGACATAGCGGAAATGGTTTCTTCCTGGACCGGAGTTCCCGTAGGGCGACTTCAGAAGGAAGAAAGAAAAAGAATGGTCGATATGGAACAGGAAATTCATAAGCGGCTAATTGGACAGGATGAAGCCGTAAACGCCATATCTCAATCCCTGAGGCGGGCCTATGCTGGTGTAAAGGACCCGAATCGTCCTATTGGGTCATTCATGTTCCTTGGCCCGACGGGTGTGGGAAAAACCGAATTAAGCAAAACACTAGCTGACTTTCTCTTTGGCGACGAAGAAGCATTAATTCGGGTAGATATGTCGGAATATATGGAAAAATTCAATGTATCACGACTCACGGGAGCCCCTCCGGGATACGTGGGATACGAGGAAGCCGGAAAGTTAACTGAAGCAGTAAGACATCGACCTCATTCGGTCATACTGTTTGATGAAATCGAAAAGGCTCATAGCGACGTCTTTAACATTCTGCTACAGGTTATGGAAGACGGCGTACTCACCGACTCCCAGGGTCGTCAGGTCAATTTTCGGAACAGCGTCATGATCATGACCTCAAACCTCGGGGGAAAGCTCATCACCGATAAAACCCAACTCGGATTCGGGTCTAAGAGAGTCGATTCGAAAGAATCCTACACAGAGATGAAAAACATGGTTATGGAAAAGGTCAAAGACGAATTCAGGCCCGAGTTTCTCAACAGGTTGGACGACCTGGTTGTTTTCCACCAGTTGACCGAGGATGAAGTATTTAAGATCGCAGACCTCATGCTGGATAGGCTTGACAAGAGGCTAATCGAAAAGCACGGTTTAAAGTTGGAGTTATCGAACTCTGCAAAGGAACTACTAGTGGAAAAAGGTTACGATCCAAAATACGGGGCAAGACCTATGAGAAGAACTATTGAACGCCTCATAGAAAACGAAGTTTCGGATCACTTATTGCAGGATGAATTCGACGACAAGGAAATAATTTATGTAGACTCTAAAGAGGGAGATATCAAACTAGAGGGGGTCAACAGGAAGAGCGCAATTGGTGTTGGAGATTGATACTAAATGGCTTATAAGTGCAACAATTGTGGATACACTTCCATTGAATGGCTTGGCAGGTGCCCTAAATGTGGAGAATGGGACGCGTTTAAGGATAACGAATCATTAAATGACCCAAAAGGCAACAAGGATCCTGATAAATCACCAACTCCTCTCTCGAAAATTTCTTTTGATCCTAAAGAAAGGATACCAACAAGTATCGGAGAACTTGACCGAGTTCTGGGAGGCGGTTTAATACCCGGCTCCGTTATTCTCCTGGGTGGGGCACCGGGTATCGGGAAGTCCACTCTGCTACTTCAGGCGGCCACTAACATATCCCGTGAGGGAAAAGTACTCTACATTTCGGGCGAGGAATCATCCAAGCAGCTCAAAATGAGGGCAGAGCGACTTAACTTATCCTCGGACGATCTGTTTATTTTTAGCGGCGGAAATTTGAAAAAAGCCCTCCATCACCTTAAAGAAATGGACCCTGTTTGTGTCATCGTGGACTCTATACAATCTCTCCAGGGTCCGGATAGCTCCACTTCCGTCGGAAGTACTAAGCAGGTCCGTGAACTGGGTCGGGAGTTCACAAAATTAGGAAAAAAGAAAGATACAGCAGTCATCCTAATTGGTCATATTACAAAGTCCGGAGATTTCTCGGGTCCAAAGACAATAGAACACCTGGTTGATACAACTATATACTTTGAAGGCAAAAGAGATAGTAACGTAAGACTTTTAAGACCGGATAAGAACCGATTCGGTTCTACCAGACTTCTGGGCTTGTTCAAGATGACGGAAAATGGTCTAGAGGAAATTCTGAATCCGTCCCAATTTTTTGCCAAAAAGAACGGCGGTACTGACCAAAAAGGCACTACGACGGTATGCACAGTTGAAGGTTCCCGGCCAATCCTGGCAGAGATTCAAGCTCTTGTTACACCGTCAAACTTTGGGGGGAGCCCTCAAAGGAGGACAACCGGACTAGATTATAATCGAACGTCCTTGCTGCTTGCAGTTATCCAGAAGCAACTTGGGCTGAACCTACAAGAATTTGATATTTATCTTAACGTGGTAGGGGGATTCAAGATTGGAGAAACCGCTGCCGACCTTGGAATTGTGACAGCAATTCTCTCCAGCGCAAATGAAGTTCAAATCCCCCGGAGAACTGTGATAATTGGAGAGGTTGGGTTAAGTGGTGAAGTAAGGCCGGTAAAAAGCCTGGGATCACGGGTTAATGAAGCGGAGAAATTGGGTTACACAAAGGCCCTTGTACCAGAGGATAACGCCGGTATCGAGCAAATGAATCCCAAACTTGACCTTCACCCCGTACACGACCTCCCGGCGGCTATGAACAAACTCAACTTGAATTAAAGGAGTCCCATGCCTTTTGAATCACTTGAAAATCTACTTGAAAAAACTGCCCCTGGCACTACTCTCAGGGACGCCATAGATCGAATCGTAGAACAGGGACATGGGGGCTTGTTGGTCCTATCATCGCTTGACACTGTGGAAGACATTATCACTACTGGCTTCCAGGTTGACGCGGATATCACCTCGCAACGGTTGAGTGAATTATCAAAGATGGACGGGGCAATAGTTATCGAGGACAGCCTGGATAAGATTACCTACGCAAACGCCCACCTTTCTCCCGATCCTTCGATTGAAAGCCTGGAGACCGGCACCAGACACAAGGCAGCCGAACAGACAGCAAAGCAATTACGAATCCCTGTCATCGCTATTTCGGAAAGAAGGAATAGAGTCACGGTATATTACAAAGACCAGAGGTACATATTAAGAGACATTTCCACAATTATGTCCAAAGTCAACCAGGCACTCTTAATAATGGAGCAATACCGGGGAAACTACGACGAAGCCCTTCAGGAACTAACCGCTCTCGAGCTGGATGGGAACGTATTGCCTTTTCACGTAGCAAATCCTCTGACAAAAATCGGTCAGATGCTCACCCTGAAAGAAGAGATTTTAAGAATGTTTATAGAACTGGGGGAAGAAAAGGCACTTCCTGGTCGGCAATTAGATAACATGATGGCGGGCATAGAAAAAGAACTTGAATTTATCATCAAGGACTTTCAAAAGGAAGCTCAGGACAATCACGAGGAAATTCGTGAAAAAATCATCGAACTCTGCACCGACACCCCTCCGTCAACGAAAAGAATCATGTCTCTTTTAGGTTACGAAGAGGAGGACTTAGATGATTTTCTTTATCCTCGAGGTTACAGAGTCCTCCATCAAATTCCCCGGTTGCCTCATACTGTAATCGAGAGAATTGTAGATAAATTTGGCAATTTAGAAAACGTACTGGAGGCCGATCGCGAAGATCTACAAAAGGTAAAAGGGATTGCCAATACTAGATCCAATACAATTAAGGCCGGATTGAAGCGGCTGGAGAACAGAATTACTTTAATGGAGGAATTAGATACATGAACAAGCTGGAAAAGATCAACAAATCCACGACATGGATAAAAAATAGGCTCACCCTCGAACCTAATCTCGGAATGGTCCTTGGATCCGGACTTTCCGAAACCATGAACTCACGCATTGATGGAGCGGAGGAAGTAAGCTGGAGTGACATCCCCTTCTTTCCTGAACCAAGTGTCAAAGGTCATGAAGGTAAATTCATCAGTGGAACTATCAATGAAAATCCAGTACTAATTCAGCAAGGGAGGATTCACTGGTATGAAGGTTTACCCTGGAAGGACGTCATTTATCCGATCAGGGTTCAAAAGAAGCTAGGAATCGAGAAGTTGATAATGACCAATGCCGCCGGGGGAATTAATAGGGACTTTGAGCCCGGGGATTTATGTTTAATTACCGATCACATCAACTTTTCCGGAGATAATCCTCTAAGGGGGGAGAATCTTGACGAGTTCGGTCCGAGGTTTCCAGATCTGACCCGGGCTTACGATGAAGATCTTCGGGAAGCGGCGGTATCGGTTGGCAAGGAGATGGATATCGATCTCAAACAGGGAGTCTATGTGATGACGTCGGGCCCCAGTTACGAGACCCCAGCTGAAATTTCTGCCCTTAGAACGCTGGGAGCAGATCTGGTGGGAATGTCAACCGTACCGGAGACAATTACCGCGAATCACGCCGGGCTGGATGTCCTGGCGATTTCCTGTGTAACAAACAAAGCGGCCGGCATGCAAGAAAAACTGACCCACGAGGAAGTTCTGGAGGTCACTGAAAGGACAAATAAAACCCTTGGAAAATTGATCTCGGGGATTGTGGGTAGGGTTTAGCTATTTAGGATTGCTCTTTTTTCATAACCTTCTTAAAACTGCCAATTGAACGGTATTTTTTCCTTCTCTTCGCTAGAAGTTGGTCTTCTTCGTAGTTTTCTAGCTCTTCTAGGTGATTCGACAGGGAATGATCGAGGTTATCGGCAGTAGTTTCAAAATCTTCGTGAGCCCCGGACCCCCCTTCAGGTATTATCTCGTCAATTATTCCTAAATCTTGTGCATGGCCTGCAGTTAGTTTTAGCGCCCGCGCCGCTTCATCAGCCTTGTCCCTATCTTCCCAGAGTATTGCCGCACACCCTTCAGGAGAGATTACCGAGTATATCGAGTTCTCCAGCATGACTACGCGGTCAGCGGCACCAATGGCTACTGCACCTCCGCTACCCCCTTCACCAATCACCGCTGCAACCGTGGGAACTTCCAGGGATACCATTTCAGAAATGCTCTTCGCAATCATCCCTCCAATATTCCTCTCTTCGGCTTCTTTTCCCGGGTAAGCACCCGGGGTGTCTATAAGGGTAAGGACCGGGAACTGGAACGTTTCAGCAAGCTTCATTAATCTCTGGGCCTTTCTGTAACCTTCTGAACGGAGCATTCCAAAGTTTGATTGTTGCGATTGCTCGACTTCGCCTCCTTTATTTTGGGCTATCACCATTACCGTTTCTCCGTTGTATTTGGCTAACCCCCCAATTAGTGCTCCGTCGTCCCCGATTAATCTATCCCCGTGAAGTGGATAGAAATCTTCCATAAGGTAGTCGAGGTATTCTTCGGAACCGGGGCGATCCGGGTGCCTGGCTAGATTAACCTTATCCCATTCCTCTAACTTTTCCTTGGTATCCTTCTCCCTCTCCGCCAGCTTTTCCGTTAGGTTATCAATTTCTCGGGATAGATCCAGCCCGTTTCTGGAATTTAATGCCTCTAATTGTTCAATTTGTTCCCGTAATTCCTGTAAGGTTTTTTCTTCACTCATAATAATTTAGAAAAAATCCAGAATTCCGGCCAGTTCATCTCGCATGGAATCACGTTCAACCACCGAGTCAACTATTCCATGGTCCAGGGCAAATTTACTCGACTGAAAATCAGGTGGCAAATCCTCCCCGATAGTTTGTTCGATTACCCTCCTGCCCGCAAAACCAATTAGTGCACCGCGCTCTGCAATTATAACGTCACCCAGACTGGCTATACTGGCCTGCACCCCGGCAGTAGTCGGATAAGTCATAACCGAAATAAAAGGTAATTTTTCCCTGGAAAGCAAGTCCCTCGCGGAAGCTGTCTTTACCATTTGCATTAGAGACAAAAGCCCCTCTTGCATCCGGGCTCCCCCGGAAGAGCTTACCAGGACAAATGGAAGTTCCTCTTCGACCGCTCTTTCTATTCCATTAACTATCTGTTCACCAACTACCGAACCCATCGAGCCTCCAATAAAACGAAAATCCATCACGGCCAAAACCAGGGGGTTTACTTTTATTTCTCCTCTCCCCACGATTATTGCATCAAACATTCCCGTCTCGGTCTGATTTTCCTCAACCCGCTCCTCGTATGCCTGAGTATCGACAAAATTAAGGGGATCATCGGACTCAATCCTCTTCGTCTTATCAGTAAAAGATCCCTCGTCAACCAGAGTTTTGATCCTCTCTTTTGCGGTCAGGAAGAAATACCCCCCACAATTGGGGCAAACGTGATTGTTCTCCTGAAGCTTCTTCTTGAAAATTAGCTTTTCACAGGACTTACACTTAACCCAGAGCGCCTCGTCCTTCTCCTCTTTGTCCTCAAAATCTACCCGCAAATACTCTTCGTCACGAAATAAAGGCATGTTATTCCTCTTTGACCAGGTCTATATCCGGTTCAACATTATTGTCCAGGAACTTCCCGGGGATTACAATCCCCATCGATAATGCCAGCCTCAACCCCTCTTCTACGGTCAAGTCCAGATAGGTTAAATCCTTTTTGGGCAGGAATAGGGTATGTCCGGTAAGAGGATTGGGGGTCGAAAAAACGAAAGCGGCGACAGCCTCTTCACCAATTATTTTTTCAATTTCTCCAATCTGTTCGTTTGTAACGAACCCTACTACGTAGCTCCCCTCCCTTGGATACTCAAACATAACAACGTCTCTGAACGTCTTGGATTCACTGCTCAATATAGCTTTAGTTATCTGCTTAATGGTGACGTACATTTTATTCACCAGCGGCGTAGAACCGATGACCTTATCCAGTAAGGAGTAGACCTTTCTGCCCAGGTAAATTCTCGTAATCGATCCAACCAGAAAAACTAATAACAGAGTTAATATTGCACCAATCCCCGGAAACCATTCCCTACCTATGGCCAACCGCAGAAAATCCCCAATCAAATTACCAAATTCGGATCCTTCTCCGGTAAACCTCAGGATGGTTTTGTATATGAGCCATAACACGTAAAATGTTATACTCAAAGGGAGAATAACTAGCAGGCCGTTGATAAATGTACTCTTTATGTGAGCTAATAATTTTCTCATTTTATTTTATTAACAGAGATTAGAACAATATTTTCTTAATTCTAGTACATTATCTCCCGGGTGTCTAACTCCATATCTCAGTTGGAAGAAACCTATACTGGCATTTATAATCTCAGAGCATTGAAGCAGTCGGTTCTAAGAAGGAAAAAGCGCAAAACCTCGACAATTATCAGAGCAGAACTCTTCAAATTTTCGGTATTCCGAGCTGGGTTTCCGGAATCCGGTTTAATCCAAGTGCAGAGAAACCCTTAACGAACGAGTGGGTAGGAGAAATGCGGGAGGTACTTTTGACCAGTTCAGTACGTTTCCAAATCAACTTCACCGGGTAAAGGAGGTAAGTATCTTTAATACAGCAACCAATGAAGAGATAAAAGGCGGACAGGTTACCGATGTATACTTCGAGAGAACTCAAAAAATACTAGAAGAAAATAACGTAGACAAGAAAGTAAGAATGGAAGTAAGGGCAAAAAACTTGCCCTCCAATAGTCCGGGTATTCTTACAGGACTAGATGAGGCAGTACAGTTGTTCGAGGGGACCGAAATGACGGTGTGGTCTTCGCCGGAAGGAAGTGTATTTTTTCCCTATGAACCGGTATTGATGATTGAAGGCAATTACAGAGGTTTCGCCCCACTTGAAACACCCCTCCTGGGGCTTATATGCCAGGCAAGCGGAATTTCTACAAAGGCAAGAATAATCACCGAAGCCGCGGAGGACAAACCCGTTTTCCATTTTGGTTCCCGTCGAATGCATCCGGCCATTTCTCCGATGATCGGGCGTAGTGCCTATATAGGAGGATGTGACGGCGTAGCAGTTACAAAAACGGCGAGGCAATTGGGATTGGATCCAGTCGGTACCATACCACATGCATTAATACTTCTGCTTGAAGACTCCACTACTGCAACAGGGATGTTCGAAGAGATATTCGGTAAAGACGTTGACACGGTAGCGCTGGTGGATACGTTTGGAGACGAGAAGTTCGAAGCCCTGGAAAATGCTGAACTCATTAAAGGACTAAAGGCGGTTCGTCTGGATACCCCGTCCTCAAGAAGGGGGGATATGCTGGAAATAGCGAAAGAGGTCAGGTGGGAACTGGACCTTCATGGCTTCACCAATGTTGACATTTTTATTTCCGGGGGCCTGAACGAGGAAACTATACCCGAGCTAAACGAGGTCGCAGATGCTTATGGAGTTGGAACATCGATATCGAACGCTCCGGTCGTAGATTTCTCCCTGGATATAGTAGAGATAGAAGGGGAGCCGATATCAAAACGGGGCAAAAAATCAGGCGCGAAACAACTCTACCTTTGTGAGGGTTGTAACAACAGAACCGTTAGGCCGTTCGGGGAGGCTGAGCGTAACTGCCCCCAATGTGGCGGTAAAGCGGAACCAGCCATGAAAAAACTTATCGAGGACGGCGAAGTAATCTCTGATTATCCAGAGGCGAAGGCAATAAGGGAGTATTCGATCTCTCAACCATTTGAGAAATAAGCGACTAATCGTTTCTTTACTTCATCTTCATATCGATTTTTATACTTTATTTGTAAGAAAATTATTGCAACTAAGAGTTCCACTTTGTTGAATTGGAACAACATTTTTCCAACAATTGTCAAGAGGTGATTTATTTGATTTTTTCGAAGCGAGGATTAGTCATTGCTTCTCTTCTCTTATTAATGGTTATACCTGTTACTGGAGTACTGGCTCAGGACGAGGGAACCCAGCAGGACCAACCTACCGCAGTAGCGACAGTCAATGGTGAACAAATTACCCAGCAGGAACTTTCACAGGCCGCCCAGCTCAGACAAGTTTACATGCTGGCCATGCAACGACAGTTACCCCAAAGCTTCACCCAATTTCTGTTTAGCTCCGAACAGGGTAGGGAATTTATCAAGGAATACCAAAAGCAAGTTTTAGACAATCTGATTGACCAAAAAATTCAGTCACAAAAGGTCGAGGAATTAGGTATTACCGCAACTGACGAAGAAGTACAAGAAGCCGTAGACCAGCAGATACAGTCTACAATTGAAAGTAGTGATCAATATGAAAACGAAGAGGATTTAAAGAAAGCCGTCGAAAGCCAGGGC
>JAGXLP010000133.1 GCA_018334615.1 Candidatus Bipolaricaulota bacterium | reverse complement strand
ATTAGTCCACCGATGTCCCACTCAAAGTTGCCGACTCGGTCGATTCTTTTAGCTCTTCGGAGGCCGTTTCCTTGGGTCCTGTATTATCAATTGTTCTTTCCCTCCAGGATCCGGTGAAGAACCAGCCAAAAGCCATGATGCCGGCCAGGAAATTACTGGCAAACAGTCCGAGCCAGATCCCATCCGCCCCGAGGTTTACTCCGACCACTCCGAACGCGAGGAGGTAGGAAACCCCCACCCTCAACGGAAGGAGTCGGATCAATGACATTATCATTGGTGGTCTCGTGTGGCCCGATCCTCGAAAGACGGAGCTTGTAAGACGGAAGATTCCGAAGAACGGTATGGACCAGATGAATAAGCTTATGAAACGGGCCCCGGTACTAATTACCTCGGGGTCGTTGATAAATATCCTGAATAGAGGTCGTTTCAGGAGAAAAACGAAAAGGGCCAGCGCCATGAGCGTCGAGAATGACAGCGCGTAAGCCTTCTTTGCGATTAATGAAGCTCTGGATTCGTTCTTTGCCCCGATGTTTTGCCCGATCATCGTGGTTAGAGGTGAAGCAAGCCCCCATATGGCGATATTTAGCAAACCGATAATTCTCTGCCCGATTCCGTAAGCGGATACCGCAACTACTCCCAGGCGAGATACTAACCCCATCAAAAGAACGAATCCCACGGCTGTACCTGCCTGACCTATTGCTGAAGGTAAACCGATTTTCAAGATCTGTTTGACCCACCTGAGTTTCAGCACCAGATCTCGTAATTTTAGCTTAATTTCGAGTTTACCTGAAAATAGCAGGTAAATTGCGATGAACGAGGCCACTCCTCGGCTGAGAATGGTCGCTACCGCAGCGCCGGCAACGCCCATTTCTGGCAGTCCACCGAGCCCGAAGATCAAGATAGGATCCAAAACCATGTTGCCGATGACGGATGCCCCCGTTACCAACATGGGAGTTACCATGTCACCAATCCCCCTTACCAGCGACCTAAAGGCAAAAAAGACGAACATTAGAGGCAAGCCGGCGAAGATTATCCTGATATATCTTAGCGCTTTGGGAAATACGTCCTCGGGTACCCCCATGAGGGTCTGGAGCAATCCCGGTGCTATAACGTAACCGATGGCCGCGATTACTATGGAACTAAAAAACATAAATGAGATAACCTGTCCGGCGGCTTTGTTGGCGTTTTCGGAGCTCCCCGCTCCGGTATGCTGAGATACGAGCGAAACCCCCGCTATCGAGAATCCAAATCCGAGTGAAATTAGCAAAAAAACCACGGGGAAACCCACTGTGGGAGCCGCGACGGCCACTTTTCCTATCTTTCCCAGCCAGAAGGTGTCGACCAGGTTGTACAGCATCTGAAGAGCGTTTGAAACGATTACCGGCCAACCAAGGATGAGTAGCGTCTTAATTATTGGGCCGTTTAGTATCTCGTCTTTGAGCTTCTCTATTCTTGAAGTGCTTTTCTTCATTGGTTATCAGTATTTAAATAAAATTTTAGCCTGGTTCCTTATTTTATTATATCGACAAGTCTGTGAAAGTTAATTGTTATAATCCAACCGTAATTTATAGTACAAGATTTGGACGTTAACAATGGGAAGGTAAAATCTCGAGGACGGGTTTGAGGCTTGTAGAAAGGAATAGAATTGCTTATGTTTTGAGGGTTTTTATTGCTATGTTTCGCCGAGGATCAGCTAGGAGGTTTTTATGATTACCTGGATTGCCCTGATAATATCGTTAATTTTGCTTTTGGTTATTGCTCAAAAAAACCTGGCGCTGGGAATGTTCATTGCTGCTATATTTCTGGGGTTATTGACGCTCTCCTGGGATGGATTTTTCTCCGAAGTAGTAGACACTTTTTCGGACCCATCGATCCTGTCTCTTGCAGGATTGGTTGCCATAATTGCCATGGTTGGTGGGATACTTGAGGAAAGCGGTCAGATGAAAAGATTGGTGGAGAACATGCGGGTGGGAAAACGGCCGTTTCTCGGAGCTTCTCCAGCCTTACTTGGAATGTTGCCTATGCCCGGCGGAGCATTACTCTCTGCACCTATGGTAGAAAGCAGTGGTGAGGAACTCGACGGGAATAGCAAGGCGGCTATCAACGTCTGGTTTCGACATATACTGTACTTGATCTATCCACTTGGGCCGGCGCTTATCGCCTCTGCCAAGATAGCCAACCTTGATGTATACAGAACGATTCCTTATCTTGCGCCGTTTTTTCTTCTATCTATATTGATAGGTTATTTTTTTCTACTGCGTGAGACGGAAACAGAGATGCAGTATGCGGACGTTTTTTCTCCTCGTGGACTGCTAATTCCTCTTGCAATTATCCTGTTGGCTCCGATAGTGGACATACTACTGAAAACTTTCTTTAACTTTCCCGTATCCGAGTACACCACGCTTATAGGAATTTCGCTCAGTTTTATCGGAGCGCTGGCCGTCAGTCGATACAATTTCTCCGAACTTTACGACGTTATGTGGAAAATGAGACCCTGGAAATTTGCTCTGATAGTCCTGGGTATGTTTACGTTTCTCAACGTATTCAAAGCCTCCGGCGCACCGGGTATTATTGGAGATCTAGCTTTTCCGTTGCCCGTTTTGATGGTGGTAATTGCTTTTCTGCTGGGGCTGGCTACGGGAAGAATTCAGGCTCCGGCGTCGATAATATTTCCGATCTTTCTTGCCCGCCAGGGGGGAGAAGTTGTACCTTTGCTTGCCTTTGCGATTGCCTATTTTAGTATATTTATCGGTTACATCATATCACCGATCCATCCCTGTATATCTGTTTCGCTCGAGTACTTTAATACCTCGATCGGGCAATACGTGAGAAAGATCGCACTTCCTGCGTCAATTTCGATGATAGTGGTGGGAGTTCTTTCAGTATTCTTCCTTTGAGAATATGAAAAGGCTGGGTCGGGACTTCTTTGGCCGAGATACTGCTGAAGTTGCGAGGGACCTGCTGGGCAAACACCTGATTCGAAAGCTGGAGGGCGACTTCCTGAGGGGTAAGGTCGTCGAGGCCGAGGCCTATTACGGAGAAGAAGATCCGCCTTCCCATGCGTCAGGAGGTAAGACCCCCCGCAGTGAAGTTATGTGGGGAAAACCCGGATTGGTTTATGTCTACCTCGTTTACGGTATCCACCTGATGTTCAACGTGGTTACGGAACCCAGAGGTAGGCCGGGAGCGGTACTGGTCCGGTCCGTGGAGCCGCTGGAAGGACTCGAAAGAATGGTTGATAACAGAGACAGGTGTGAAGCGATCGAACTAACAAATGGTCCGGGTAAGTTGACGGAGGCTTTCGGAATCGGCCGGGGGGAAAACGGGCTGGATTTAATCGAGTCGAAGGTTCTGTGGATGGAAGACGGACCGAATATTGATTCCGGTAAAATTAAGACTTCCGGGAGGATAGGTGTATCCGAAGGTAAAGAAGAGCAGCTAAGGTTCTACCTGGCGAACAGCAAGTTCGTTTCCGACCCTTAAAACACTTCCCATCTGTATCCCAGTGCCTCGCGTTTTC
>JAGXLP010000132.1 GCA_018334615.1 Candidatus Bipolaricaulota bacterium | reverse complement strand
CCCCAGCTTGGTGTCGGGGGTTTTACTCCGAACCCGAGAAAACTTAACCCTGCCACCACAATTATATTGATACCAATTCTCATGGTCGTAACGACCAGCAAAGAAGCCATGGAATTGGGAAAGATATGATGAAATAGTTTTCGGAAATCTCCCGCACCCGTAGCTTCGCAGGCCATGATGTAATCTTCTTCTCTTACCGACAGGACCTCACTCCGGATGATCCTGGCAGCCTGCAACCCGTAAATACCAAGCACAATTATTATCTGCGTAACACCCGCGCCAAAGACGCTCAGTATAAGAAGAGCAAAGATTATATAGGGAATAGAATTTAGGATTTCCAAAAATCGCATGATAACTGAATCGATTACTCCTTTGTAGAACCCCCCCAGTAGGCCGAGTATCCCCCCTAATATCATGTTCAGCAGAGTGGCGCCTCCACCAACTCCTAACGCTACCCTGGAACCAAAGATAATTCTGCTCAGGATATCTCGTCCGAAATTATCCGTTCCCAGGGGATGACCCCCTCCGCCTGGCGGAGTAACTGTATGCATAAGATCCATCTTCATAGGTTTATAAGGAGCAACCAGCGGTGCAAATAGAGCCGCCCAGATAACCAGGACAACTATGAACGATCCGACTAGACCCTTCTTGTGCTTCATAAACCCGCGAGCAGCTCTGGTCCAGTAACCACCCGATTCTTGCTTTAAATAGGACCTCCTGAGGGTCACGAAACTGATCGCCCAAAAAATCAGGACGAATGAGACCGAAGCCCAACTGGCAATTATTCCATCCAGAGACCCTCCAAACCAGGCCATCCTGTTGTTCAACAGACCAACAACGAGAATAACGATTTGTACCAAAGTGAAGCTAGATAGAAGGAACCCTGCCTTCAGCTTTCTTTCTTTATAGTGACCCAATCCCGGAAATATAAGAGACAGGATTAACGTCGCCCTGGGTAATTTCTTTCGCTTTTCTTCTAGTTGTTTTTCTTCACTCATAGGTTATCCTCGGGTCAGCGTAAGCGTACAATATATCCACTATCAGATAAGAAATCACGTAACCAAAGGAGATCAAAAGCGTCAGGGCAAATATCACGGCAAAGTCCCTCCTGTTTATCGAACTTACCATCAACCGACCCAGCCCGGGCCAGGCAGTGGTAGTTTCAGTTAATACTGCCCCTGCAACCATGGTACCAACCATCATGCCGACATTTGTCATCACCGGCAAGACCCCATTCCTGAATGCGTGGCCCAAAATAACAACGTTCTCTTTCAACCCTTTGGACCGAGCCGTAGTTATGTAATCTTCACGCAGGACCTCAAGCATGCTGGAGCGGGTGAGTCTGGTATTCATTGCCATTTGAACTGACGAGAGTGCGATCATAGGGATCACTATATGCCTCAAGCCATCCAGGGTAAATATCGAGAATCCCCATAGAGTAGCTCCTCGCCCCGAAACGGGCAGAGCGTCAAACTGAATACTCAACAATAACATCAACATAAGCGCCGTCCAGAATACGGGAGTTGAAATTCCTAATAATGCCACCGTTGTCACGGTATAGTCCGCAGTCGTATCCTGCCAGATTGCCGAAATTATTCCAGCCGGAATAGAAACGATCGTCGCTAGAATAATTGCAAATAGCCCCAACTCCAGGGTTGCCGGAAATCTCTCCGCAATTATCGAGATGACCGGTTGTTTGTAAGCATAAGATTTTAAGGTTCCGTTGAACAGTTTTTTCACAAACGTGAAATACTGCATATGTATAGGTTTATTAAGACCGAGGTCCTGACGAATTGACTCCAGCTCTTCTATGCTGGTCCCCGGTCCTGCCATCACTGTCGCGGGGTCTCCGGGTGCAAGCTGAAGAAGAGTAAAAATCAGGACACTTACTACGAACAAAACCAGAACTATCTGACCCAACCTTCTAATAATATAGGAAGTCATAGCTTTCTCTCACTTATGTATATATGTATATGATTAATTCAAGAACAGTAACTCGTGTAAAATATAACCAAGGAGGCCGGTTTATCCAGCCCCCTTGGTTTACTGCTCCTTAAATTGACTCTTCTATGGAAATCCAGTCAGATACTAACTCTTAGGATTCGATCCAGACGTTTATAAACGGATTCACAAGGGGCATGGTGCTAAGAGGATCCGGCTCGTAATCGTGGACCTTGACATTCACGCCCCGAGTTTCAATCAGGTGATAGGCCGGTATATGGACGTATTCGGACATGATTCGACGCTGGGCTTCAACGTACAGTTCCTCTCTCTTTTCCTGATCCATCGTCGATTGAGCCCGCATGACCCTATTCTGTACCAGAGGATCGTAGAAAAACGCCATATTGTTTGCGGCTCCCATATCTGTATTATCCTTGGTTTCGAACAGATAGTAGGTAAAGGCGTTCGGATCGGGAGAACCGGACCAACCAATGATAAAGATGTCTACCTCCGAGCCGAGAGGATCATCGTTACCTCGATAGAGAAGATCCAGGTAAGCACCCCATTCCAGTGGCTGCGTTTCGGCCTTCAATCCGTGTTCACGGAGGTTAGTCACCATGATGGTGGCCAGCTTCTTCCGGTTCGGATCGGGAGGAGAATAAACTGTGATCGTCTTGTCCTCGTCGAGAACTCCTAGTTCCTCCAGCGAGTCAAAAATTTCCCCGGCCTTTTCGTCGTTTTCTTCCAGTGCGACGTTATCTTTTAGGTATTTGTCATCACTTGCCCAAAGGGCAGGGGGAATTGATCCGTAGGCTCTCTCGGCAGTTTTGGCAGTGGAGTTAAAAATGGAATTAATGGCTTGAGTCATGTCGAAGCTCATATACACTGCCTTGCGGAATTGCTTGTTCTTGTAGGGCTCTCGGCTCATGTTAAACGCCACGTAAAAGTAGTTCAAACCGGGCGTCTGCAAGACGTTAACGTCATCCATATCCTGGAATTTGGTAACCTGAACAGGTTCCAAGGTATCCGTAATATCGACCCCACCTTTCTGAAGTTCCAGCATCATAGTGGAAATTTTTGGGATGGGTCGGAAGATAACCTTGTCAAGATTTACGTCCTTGAGCCAATAGTCCTCGTTCTTCACCAGGGTGATATGATCACCTTTTTTCCACTCGACAAACTTAAAGGGACCGCTACCTACCGGATTCTGGTTAAATTCTTCCCGTCCCATTTCCAAGAAAGTGTCCTTAGGGACGATGGCAAAAGTCTCAGCAACGAGTCCCGGTGCGTACGGAGCGTATTCTTCGTCCGTGATAAATTTGACCGTGTATTCGTCGACGATCTCAACTTCCTCAAGCCAGGCGAACTCCGACCTGTTCGGAGATCCATTTTCCGGGTTGATAATCCAGTTGAACGTAAACGCGACGTCCTCCGCGGTCAACTTCTCACCGTTGTGGAATTCGATGCCTTCGTTTAAATAAAAGGTGATTTCGGTCTGATCTTCGGAGTACTCCCAATCCTTTGCCACGTAAGGCGCGGGTTCCAGGGTCTCCGGGTCCAGAGTCAGCAGTTCGTCAAAAACCTG
>JAGXLP010000131.1 GCA_018334615.1 Candidatus Bipolaricaulota bacterium | reverse complement strand
TTTTTAGCGAGTTAATAATTTTCATTTAATTCAGGTCTAGTAGAGTGGTCGGATCAAGGCACAGGAAGATGAGTCAAAAAAACGGACGAGTTAGCTTTGTCTGAAAAACAAAGCGTGCAGAAGTCCGAGATACTGTGGTTTAATTCGACAGTGTATTTATCCAAAGACTTTTCCACTATGGTTTGCAAAAATTTTGAAAACCAGGAGGTATAGAAGAATGAAAAGCAGGAGTCTGAAACTAGTTATTAGTGTCGTGGTATTAAGCTTGATTCTGGGGCTCAGTGGAGGTTTAGTAGCCCAGGCTCAGGACGAGGAGTACACGGTAGGTACCAGCGCTGATTGGCCGCCATTTGAGCTGGTAGATGAAAATGGAAATATCGTAGGTTTCGATGCGGACGTAATGCGAGCTATAGGTTTAATTGAAGGTTATGAAGTGAAGATCAGAGACATGTCGTTTGATGCACTCATACCGGCATTAAAGTCAGGAAAAGTTGATATCGTCGCCGCCGGTCTAACCATAACCGATGAGAGGGATAAAGTAATAGATTATACGAATCCGTACTGGGACGCAAATCAGGGTGTGTTGGTAAGAAAGGATTCACCGCTGAATGTAGTTACTGCCTTAAGTATGGGCCATAAAGTGGGTGCGCAAAGGGGTACTACTCAGGCCGGATGGCTCGAGGATAATCTAGTTAAGAAAGACGTGAATATTAACCTAAATCTATATGACACGAACGACCTGGCAATAATGGACCTCAAGAACGGGAGAATTGACGCCTTTATGGCAGATACCCCGGCCGCCAGGACGTTTAACACGTTAAATCCTGAGCTCAAGATGGTAGGTATAGTAATGACAGGAGAACATCTCGGGTTCGCCGTCCAGGAAAACGATCCCAAGGGATTGTTACCTAAATTGAATGATGGATTGGAAGAACTGCGAGTAACGGGAATTTATGACAATCTAAAGGAAGCGTATTTTGGACCTAGCTCTGATTTGGACCGGATAACGAAGTGCTTCTCCAAATCTCGCCATTACCTTGAGGAAGAGGAAGATCCCGCTGCTTATGCCATGGACCTTAGAACGTGTATGGCAGGAGAGGATGAATAAGATTTTAAACGATGAACACAGGGGGCACAGGTTAAATGCCTGTGCCCTTTCAGTTTGTCAAGTGGAGTGGAGTGAATAGTGGAAGATTTGATCCTTATCTGGAATAGCCTTCCCGCTCTGTTAAAGGGCATGTTGGTTACCCTCGAACTTACACTTGCTTTCCTCGGTCTTGGATTTTTAGTGGGGATTGTTTTTGCATTTGGTCAGGTCTATGGTAATAAATTTACCCAGACGGTCATTGCGATCTACGAGAAAGTTTTTCGAGCTATCCCCGCTTTGGTTTTGCTCTTCCTCTTTTATTTTGGGTCTGCTTCCCTTGGGATAAAGCTTTCCGCCTTCATTTCGGCATGTTTGGCTATGGGGTTACGATCTTCAGCTTACCAATCTCAGATTTTTAGGGGCGCTATTCAGTCAGTTGGGAAGGAACAGATGATGGCGTCAAGATCCTTAGGGATGAGTCAATTTAAGTCGATTGTATATGTTATTCTGCCGCAGATATTGAGGCTTTCTATACCCTCGTGGACTAACGAATTTGCTATTGTCCTGAAAGATACCTCTTTGGTCTATGCTCTCGGAATCACCGAGATGCTTAGGCAGGGGCGGTATATTATTGCTCGGACTTATGGGAACTCTCTTTTGATCTATATAACTGTGGCAGTAATTTACTTCATCCTGGTATTTACAGGGAGTAAGTTCTTCAGTTTCCTCGAGAAAAAATTCAAGATACCTGGATACGAAACTAAAGAAGAAAAGGAGGGAGTGCGTGCTGTCTAACCCCCCGATTTTGTTACTCAAGGATATACGTAAGTCTTACGGTACTGAAGAAGTTCTAAAAGGGGTCTCTTTTGAACTTAGTAAGGGCGAAACCAAGGTCTTGATCGGCCCTTCTGGTACGGGAAAGAGTACTTTGCTTCGATGTATCAATCAGTTGACCCCACCTGACGAGGGCGAAGTATGGCTTAATGGAACGGAATTGACCGATAAGAAAGTGGATATTAACAAGGCCCGTCAGCAAATGGGCATGGTATTTCAACACTTCAACCTATTTGCTCATTTAGACGCATTAAATAACGTCAAGCTTGGGTTGACCAAGGTTAAACAGATGAGTGAGAAGAAAGCTAGATCCAAAGCGATGGAGGAGCTGGAGCGGGTCGGTTTGGCTAACCAAGCCTCGTCCTATCCGGCCCAGCTGTCAGGAGGGCAGCAGCAACGCGTCGGTATAGCTAGGGCCCTGGCGATGGATCCAAAACTAATGCTGTTTGATGAACCCACTTCCGCCCTGGATCCGGAACTGATTGGGGAAGTGCTGGAAGTAATGATTGATTTGGCGGAAGCGGGAATGACTATGTTAGTTGTCACTCATGAAATGGGTTTCGCTCGCTCCGTCTGTGACGAAATTGTTTTTCTTGAGAACGGAAAGATCGTCGAGCAAGGCTCTCCTCGGCAATTCTTTGAGAATCCCGAACATAAGAGAACGCGAGAATTCTTGGATAAAATATCCGAGCTTTATGGAGGATCGAAAAGGTGAGTTTCTTCGACTTAGCATGGAGTATATTTCCAAGTTTGCTCAAAGCAACGATAGTGACTCTGGAACTTACCGGCATTTCCATATCTATAGGGCTGCTGCTTGGTATTTTGCTGGCCTTGGGCCGTCTGTACGGAAATAAACCCATTTACGCCTTAGCCACGGCGTACGTTGAATTTATTCGAGGTACACCTCTCCTGGTTCAACTTTTCGTTTTCTATTTTGGTCTCCCTTCTATTGGAATAAACATATCCCCATTTTTTTCCGCGCTTGCTGCATTCAGCTTAAATAGTGGAGCTTATCAGGCTGAGTATTTCAGAGGAGCTATTCAGTCGATAAAGGGTGGTCAAATGTTGGCCGCTCGATCGATTGGAATGAGTAGATTTAAGGGAATAGTGTTTATTGTGATCCCTCAGGCGCTAAGGTTGGTAATTCCATCCTGGTCCAATGAATTGATATATCTGGTGAAGTATTCTTCCCTTGCTTACATGGTTCAAGTACCGGAGCTTATGGCCCGGGGCAAAATTATTGCCAGCCGTAATTTTAGGACTTTTGAGGTCTTTCTAGTGGTGGCGTTTATTTACTTAGTAATTGTGCTGATCCTCTCAAAAATACTCGATCTGGTGGAAGAAAAAGTGAAGATACCGGGATTAGGAACGTAACACCCATTATAATTCAATCCAAAATAAATCTTCCGGATTTTTCCTAAATTTAACGAGGTCAACCTATGAATCTTACTGATAAAGAACTACTGGAAATGGACAAACTGGCGTACGAAAGGATAAATAAGTACGTCAGAAGGACGGATTTAACTTATTCTGAGTACTTGAGTTCCCTGTGTGATGGATCCGTGCATTTGAAGTTGGAAAACACACAACTCACAGGAGCATTTA
>JAGXLP010000024.1 GCA_018334615.1 Candidatus Bipolaricaulota bacterium | reverse complement strand
TCATAGATTATTTAAATGGTGATATTCCAGTTATTTTCTCAGCATACAATAATTGTACTACTCGGGAGATTTCCTTTAAAGTTGAGTTGCTACCGGCATTTTGATATAATGTCGGGCAGGCCATGAACACGAAACGAGATCAGTTGAAAGACATGGTGAGTGAAGTTCTTGAAGACACCGCGGCCGAACTATACCTGCTCAGGTGGGAGAAAAAGGGGTCGGAGTGGGTACTGGAAGTACTAATAGATAAGGACGACCCTATTACGACTTCCGATTGTGCGACCGCTAGCGAGCGGATCTCGGCTAAGCTGGACGAGAAAGGGTTGATCGAAAGGAAGTACGTGTTGCAGGTATCTTCTCCAGGAGTAAAACGGCCTTTAGTGGAATCTCGCCATTTTAGAGATGCGGTTGACAGTGAAGTGGAGGTAAACACTTACGGCCCAATTGGAGGGTCGAAAAAGTTTGTGGGGGTTTTGAAGAGTTACGACCAGGATGAAGATAGAGTGGAAATGGAAGTTGAAGGCGAGAGCATAAATATATCGCTCAGTAACGTCGCAAAAGCGTCTACCAAACTGAATTGTGAATAACTTTAGTGACCCAAGAGGGGTAGCCAATGAATATAGAATTTATTGAAGCGCTGGAAGATATGGCCAAGGATAGGGGAATCGAACGGGACGAGTTATATGAAATGGTTGAGAAGGGACTTCAGGAGGCTTACAAGGAGCAGTACGATACGAACAGTGATGTCGACGTGGAGATAGACCAAAATTCCGGGGATATATTTGTCGACGGGGAACAGATAGAACTGGGCCAGTTTGGTAGAATTGCTTCTAAAAAGGCCGAAGACGTAATTCGCCAGTTGATAAGAGAAAAGCAAAACGAGCTTGTCTACGAATCTTATGCAAAGCGTAAGGGAGAAGTTGTCAACGGATCAATCCACCGATTTGAGGGAAGCGACGTATGGTTAAATCTTGGCGAGGTTGAAGGGCTGCTTCCGGGATCGGAGAGAATTCCCGGTGAAAGATACCAGCAGGGGGGTAGTTTGAGAGCCTACCTTTACTTCGTGGAGAAGAAACCAGGTGGTCTGGTGGTTCGTGTCTCCAGAGCAAAGAAAGAATTTGTTGCCAAATTAATGGAGATAGAGATTCCGGAGATAGAAGATGAATTGCTGGAAATAGTAGATATCGCCAGGGAACCGGGGAAAAGAAGCAAGGTGGCCGTTCGATCTCTAGATGATCAAATTGATCCCGTCGGAACGTGTGTTGGTGCCGGGGGTTCGAGGGTAAAAGAAATTACCGATGAGTTAAACGGGGAAAAGATAGACGTCATCCACTGGAGCGACGACCGAGAGAGGCTTATCCGGAACAGCCTGGAGCCCGCCAGCGTGTTATCGGTAGAATTTAACGAAAACGACCGGGGGGAGGAAGTTGCCAGGGTACTGGTACCCAAAGATGATTTGGCCTATGCAATAGGTCAAAACGGCCAAAATGTTCGTTTAACCGTGGAGTTAGCCGGTTGTGATATTGACGTGAGAAGTCCCGAGTCCGAGTAGTGAGACTGTAAATTTAATTGAATTCTACCAAAAGTCTCTCTGGACCCGCGGTCAACCTAGAAATTCTTGAATCAGAGGTGGACTGGGTCCTCTGTTTAGGCCTATCATTGGATGCTGGATAAATTACTAAGATATGTTTATCGTTTAGTCCGCTACAGGGCTTACTGGATAATAGGCGTTTTTTTAGTATTAGGAGCACTATCTCTTTTTTATATATTCCCTTTTCCGATTAGAAGTTCCCTGCTGGATCTCCTTCCACAAGACGACCCCCTGATTAATGAATACCGCGAAAGAGAAAGTACGATTAATAGTACCCAGTATCTCACCGTGGTCCTCTCTTATGAGGGGGAGGAGGACCTGGGAAAAGAGGAGAAAAAAAGACAGCTGATTGAACTCGCCCGAGTAATAAAACCGCTGCTGGAAGAGGTTCCGGAGATCGGTTCCGTAAATTACCGGGGGGAAGGAGCCATTCCGGAAAGGTACGAGTTTTTGTACTCTCTAAATGAGTCAACTATCAGTGGGCTTGCCCAATTCGAGACCGATCTCGCAGAATTCTTCGAGAGCTTTCCAGCTGAGGGCCTTCCCGAGGGTCCGGGTAACCTCTACGGGGATCTTGCGGAAGAACTTCAAAATCTTGAATCGGGTGACAGCTTAACTGAGGCAAAGCTGTCCAAAATACTGGCTGAGTTAGAAAGCAGGAATCAATTTACTTTAGCCGCCCTCGAGTCAGAGGAGCGGCTGGAAGAGTTTGACCACCAGCTAAGATCGTTAAGGAAAAGGTTCCGGGAGGTAAGGAATCAGCGAGAGGATAGACTGAAGGGGGAATATCTTTCCGACGACGGATCGACTCTTTTGATTAAGGCGGAGTCACTCCGGCCGGGGTCCCACGATATAAAATTTAGTCGCAAGCTAACTTCTTCGGCGCGTGACGCGGTAGCTCAGGCTAAGAAGAGCGAAGTTTTTCAGTCGGGAGACTACGGGATTGACCTGACCGGTACTTTTGTCATCAATTCTCAGCGCAATTCTGCCTTGAAGGTCGATATGTTTACGACCACCATAGTTTCTTCTGTGGCGGTAGTGATTGCTTTCTTCTTTGCTCTGGGGTCTCTATTTTACTCGATATTGATCGTGTTTCCTCTCGCCATAGCTGTGTTGCTGATGTTGAGCTGGGCCAAGTTTTCGGTGGGGGGATTTAATTTACTTACCACGTTCCTTCCGGCCCTGGTTCTGGGATTAAGTATTGATTACGGAATTCACCTCCTGTTCCGTTTTAATGAAGAAAGGACGAGTCATCTTACCGTAAGCAAGGCCGCCGAAGTTACAATAATGAAAAAGGGTAAAGGTATATTTATCGCCGCCCTGACCACCTCCGCCGTATTTACCACACTTATCTTCTCTCGATCTCAGGGTCTCGTCGAAATGGGCATTATTACCAGTCTGGGGATAATAATATCGTTTTTGGTCTATATCTTTTTGCTTCCAGCACTCATAGTTTCCTCTCAGCGATGGCAGGGACGAAGGCAGTCTGTGGAGCTGTTTGATTATCGGTCAACTTTGAAGGGACTGGTGAAAAAATCAATAAAATATAAAAAGACTGTCCTTGGGGTATCGTTAGCTATTTCGCTACTTGCCCTTTTGGGCGCTTTTCAGCTCGACTTTCAGGTCTCCGATGATGATGTATCGGCCGAGGTAAAGGGGGTCAGAGTACAGGAGCGGATTCAGGAAAAGTTTGAATCCTCAGACATGAGTATCGGTCCTTCTTTTGCATTTTTTTCTGAAGGCATGGAGGGGGTGAAGGATCTCGAGGGAAAGCTTGGAGGCATGGATTCGGTTAAGTCGATTAACTCAATTCGGGACTACCTGCCGGACGATGTCGATAAAGTGAAGGAATCCGCCGCCGGGGTCGAAAAAATAAAGAAACTGGACGACGGACTATCTTCTCTCGAGGGGTTTTTAAATAATAAAGAAGATAAAATAGAAAGACTGGAGTCATTAATCGGGGACCTTTCGTCCGCACAACTTTCCTCAACGCTTTCAAGTCAATCCGGCATTACCGTTCAGTTAAATAGAGTTATCGATCAGTTGTTGGATATTAGGAGCCGTCTCTCCAAAATGGATGAGGAAGCGACCCGGCAGACGGTCGTCTCCCTTCGAGATCAGTTGAACTATCTGGAGGAAAGTATCGCCCCCCTGGCTGATTTGATTTCGAATGGAGAAGAAGGTCTCATTAAGGCATTGCCGAAAGAGGTTTTGTCAACCTTTACCACGGAACGGGGAGAATACGTGACCTTTGCTGAGACGGACAAGTCAATTTACGAGTCCGAAGAGCTTAACAGCTTTGTGGGCCGTGTATCCGAATTTACGGATGATTTCTTTGGCATGCCCCTTATACATTACCGACTGGAGGGCCATATAAGGCACGATTTCGTGATTTCAACCGCTCTGGCGATAGTGTTGATAGGTCTCATTCTCTATAGAGGTATTAACAGCTGGAGATTGTCCCTGTTAGCCGTTATACCGCTGGTTTTAGGTTATCTCTGGATGCTTGGTGGGATGAGGGTTTTTGGGATGAATTTCAATTTCATAAATATCATTATTTCACCTCTGTTGATCGGGATCGGCGTTGATGACGGGCTTCATCTGATTTACCGCTGGCGTGAGGATAGGGTGGAGGGGGAAGTGGAGGGTTCGATACTATCTGCTTTCTCACACACTGGGCTGGCGGTGGTTACCACTTCGATAACCACCATTGCCGTCTTTGGCAGCCTGTTTATCGCCAGTACTCCCGGGTTGAGAATGTTGGGTGGAACAGCTTTGCTCGGGATTGGATTTGCCATGATTCTCTCTCTAACAGTGTTGCCAGCTGGTCTCTATCTTGCATTTAGCCGAAATGAGAAATAAAATTGCCGTACCATGGATATTCGTTTGAACGATAAAAAGATCGAAGTAAGTGAGGAAGAGACAGTTAGCTCTTTAATTGATCGGGTCAAGGAAGAATTGTCAACAACTAACGAGCGGTTGGTAGGAATAAAATTAGATGGGGATTTTTTGGTGCAGTCCGAGCTGGATGAGAGACTGGAGCAAAACTTGAGTGATAAGGAAATAGAGCTTGTTACGGAAACGACCGACGAACTAGCCGACGAAATGGTCGTTAAAGCCCTGAATTACATTGATAGCCTGAAAGAGTGGAGCGAGGATATCTCTTGCTCCGCGGAGGGAAGTGTTCTGCCTGATATAGATACGGATGAAATTGAGCAGTTGCTAGAAGGGTTTCACTGGCTTAACCTGGCACTGGAAGAGCTGGCTGCTGCGACTGAGGTAGATGCTTTGCTGGGTGGACGCTCGTTCCCAAAATTTATGAGTGAAAATAGAGCCTTTTTGAACGAAATCCAGGGGGCACTGGAAAACCCGGAGGAAAACCCTCGGTTAATTGGGACGCTAATGCTCCAGGATTTACCCGCCTGGGTTGATGAATACAGGGATATATTTCTTGACATTAAGGGAAAATTAAGGAGAAAGTTCGATGCATAACTTTGTCCCTCTTGCTGAATTTGTGAGGTGTAAAAAAAATGTTTGCGATATATATTGGCCTGGCGATTATCCTTTCTTTAGGGATTGGGGTTTTTCTGGGAGAAAAATATCACGAAAGGAAACTCGCCAGCAAGTCGGAGGAAGCGTCAAATATAATAGAACAGGCGAAAAAGACTGGCAAAAACCTAAAAAAGGAAAAGTTACTGGAAGGTCAACAGAAAATACAGGAGCAGAGGGAAGAACTAGAAGAGAAATTTAAGAAAAAGGAAGAAGATCTAGATAAGAAAGAAAAAAGGATAATGCGGAAGGCAGATAGGCTTTCCAAAAAGAGCGATCACTTAGAAAAAATCGAGGATTCTCTAAAGAAGGACCAGAAAAAAATCGAGGAACTAAAGAAAAAGGGCAAGGAGTTAATAGATAAAGAGAAAGAATACCTGGAAAAGGTCGCGGGGATGAGTTCTCAAGAGGCCAAGGACGAGTTGATGGGGCGAATAGAGAAGGAGACGGAAAGATACTACGCTAGAAAGGTCAGTGAAGCGGAAAAACGGGCCGAGGAGAAAGCGGACGAGAAATCAAGGCAGATTCTCGCCACGGCCATGCAAAGGTATTCGGCAGAGCAGTCTGAGGGTAATACGGTTACTTCGGTATCCCTACCTTCCGACGACTTCAAGGGTAGAGTGATAGGCAGAAACGGAAGGAATATCAAGACTTTTGAAGCCCTCACCGGCGTCGAGGTTCTGGTTGACGATACACCAGAGATGGTTGTTCTTTCTTCCTTTCACCCGGTTCGGAGAGAAATAGCCAAACTGGCAATGGAAGAACTGGTAAAGGACGGGAGAATACACCCGGTTCAGATTGAAGAAAAGGTCGATCAGGCGAGGGAAAAGATGGTTGGAAAAATAAAGGAAGCCGGTCAGAATGCCGCTCTCGATACCGGACTGGACCTTTCTTCAAAACTCATACCTCTAGTTGGTAAGTTAAAATTCCGTAATAGTTACGGGCAAAACTTGTTGCGTCACTCCCTGGAAGTTAGTTTTATTGCGGGAATGCTTGCAGAAGAACTGGGGCTTTCTCATAAACCAGCAAGGAGAGCAGGGTTGTTGCACGATATAGGTAAAGCAGTCGACCACGAAGTTACGGGTACGCATGCCGAGATCGGCGCGGAGCTTGCTCGTCGATATGGAGAGAAGAGGTTAATTGTTAATGCCATTGCGGCCCACCATGAGGATACAGAGCCGGAATCTTTATTGCCGGTTCTAATTCAAGCTGCGGATACGCTTTCGGCTACCCGGCCAGGGGCTCGGCGGGAAACTTACGAGAAATACATCGAAAGATTGGAAAACCTGGAAGAGATTGCTCATTCATTCGAAGGAGTCACCAAGGCAAACGCATTCCAGGCCGGGAGAGAGATAAGGGTTATCGTATCTCCGGAAGAAGTTAATGATAACAGGGCCAGCAAATTGGCTTACGATATCGCGAGAGAGATTGAGAGAGATCTGGATTACCCTGGTGAGGTCAGAATTAACGTAATACGTAAAGCAGAATTCGTAGAAGCCGCACAATAAAGCGTTTAACGTAAAGTTGTTCTGGTCTATTACAGAAGAACTTCTAGGAGGTGCGAGATCTTGGCTGAAATTTTGAAAGTTTCTTCTACGTCTGACCCTTCTGCTACTGCCGGAGCTTTGGCTAACACCATCAGGGAAGAAGGAGTGGCCGAGTTACAGGCTATCGGGCCGAAAGCCGTAAACCAGTCCGTAAAGGCAATAACCATCGCGAGGGGCTACATGGCGCCAAGCGGGGTGGATCTGGTTTTTCTTCCGTCTTTTGTTGACGTGGAGATCGACGGGGAGAATAAAACGGCTATGAGAATGAAAGTGAGAACCAGGCTACCCTTCAAGCCCTCAAATGCCGGAGAAGAAAGGGGGAAAAAGGACGAGACCCCTGAGAAGGAAGAGGAAAGAGAGAAAGCAAAAGAGGTAGAAAGGAATCACGAAGAGACGGATGAAGACCGGGAAGGCGGGGAGGATATCCTGGATATTTGACTTGCTTGTTGATTTATGGTGAAAAAGGACAATAGCAACTGGAAATCCGCTATAAAGACGGTGGGGCAGGTTAGCCAAATAGGCTTCACTTTTGCGTTTTCCGTCTTGATATCTGTGGGTATTGGATATTGGCTGGACAACTACGTCGGAACGGATCCCCTGTTTAAATTGGTCTTCCTGGTTCTGGGACTTCTTTCCGGCGGTTGGAGCGTATATAAAACTCTGTCAGGTTTAATTGAGAAAGATGAATAAAATGACTGGTAAGATAACTCGAAAATTCTTCAAGAGGTGAAAGAGTGAATAGGTTCTTTGAGCGGTACAAAAGTACGATAATATGGGTTATGGTGATCGGTTTTTTTCTTGGTTCCGTAGGGTTGGCGGCGTTTCAGTATATGCGGCCCGGAGGCTCCTCTTCCGGTAAGGATGGTTCCGAGGAGGAAGTTGCACTCGTGGTAAATGGTGACGAGGTTTCCGGAACAGAATTTAACAATTCCTATGACAACTTGGTTGAAAGGCAGAAATCGCTTTACAGCCAGTTCGGGCAGGACTTTTCTCGTCTTCTGGAAGGAGCTAGTGGTAAGTTGTACGAGCTCAGGATCAAGTCCCGAACTGCTGACTCGCTGATTGAGCAGAGTTTAACCCGACAGGAGGCGGAGAAAAAAGGAATAAAGCCCGGGTCGGGGGAAGTGGCGCAAAAATATGAGGAACAACTAAATTCGATACTGGAACAGCAGGGCTGGACCCTTGACCAGCTCAAAGCCGCACTGGAGTCTCAGGGTCGGACTTATAAAGAATTCGAAGAGAATATGAGGGAGAACATTCGTACACAACTTCAGAGAGAACAGCTGCGAAACGAGGTGGTGGGGAGTATAGATCCATCTGAAGAAGAATTGAAAACTTACTACCAGGATAATATTGAAACTTACGTCCAATCGCCGTCTAAAGTGAAAGCCAGCCAGCTTGTATTTGATACCCAAACAAAGGCGCAGACTATCAGGGATAAAGTGAAAACGGATCCTTCTCACTTCGACGAGTACCTCAAAAATAATGAGGTTGACTCTGAGGTGGGCTGGTTTAAAAAAGGAGAGAAGGAAAAACAGCTTGAAGACCTGGCCTTTTCTCTTGGCGTGGGCGAAGTCGGGGGTCCGGTGAAAACCTCGAGTGGCTGGGAGGTATTAAGAATTGAAGATAAACAGGAGCGGGTGGTTCCGGAGCTTGAAGAAATCAGAGATAAAGTAAAAGAGGATTACGTCAGTCAAGAAGAGCAAACGCGCTACGATAACTGGTATAAAGAGGTAAAGGAGAAGGCAAATATTGAGATTAAATTACCCGTAGTCCGAGCTTATAGGAAGGCCCAGGAGGATTTTCAGGCCGGCCTCGAAGCCTACCAGGCGTTGAAAGACGAGAATACTTCGACAGATTCCTACCTTCCTTATTACATAGGTAGACTTTATGAGCAGAGGATATCGACGTTGAAACAGGAAGAGGAGTCTACGGAGGCGAAGGAAGTCCAGGAGAAGATAAATGACTACGAGCAGAAAGCCGTAAAGAATTATATGGAAGTTGTTAGAGAGACCGGGAGCAGCGCAGGGGATCTACTAAACCGGGTTGTTGGATTGGATCCGGATAATCCTGAAGCTAACTACTATCTCGGGCGGTATCAGCTTCAGAACAAACAGTACTCTATGGCTGCTCAGAGCTTCCAGAAAGCAATACAATCTCGTCCAGACTATGTAGCTGCTTACATGGATTACGGTAAATTACTGGTAGAACTGAGGAACTACGAGGAAGCGGCGGAACAGTTCAAAAAGGCACTGGACCTCGCCAGTGATAATATAAACATAATGAACAACTTGGCTCATGCTTACATGAAAAGCAAACAATACGGTAAAGCAGAGGATACCTACAAAGATGTCCTGAAGCTGTCCTCAAATAACTTCAATGCTAAAAAGGGTCTGGGAGACCTTTATTCCGAGCAGGGCAATTACGAGGACGCCATTAAGTATTATAACGACGCTCTGCGGGTGAAGGCCGACGACGATACCTCGCTTGCCCTGGGGCGTGCTTACCTGGAAACCGGCCAACTTGAAGACGCGAAAAGCGAATTGGAAAGCCTTCTGCGCAGGAGCCCGTACAACAGTGAAGGATATATGCTTCTTGGGGATTATTACAGAAGGAAGGGGCTCCCCGATAGGGCGCTGGAGGAGTACCGTGAGGGCCTGGCTCGAACTCGGGACAGGGAACTTAGGATAAAGATATCGAAGCGAATACTGGAACAGGACCCAGGGGATACGGAGACGAGGTTTACTCTGGCTAAAGCCTATCAGGATCAGCATATCTATGACTCGGCAATAGAGCAGTATAACAAGATACTCGAAAGTACGGAGGGGTTATCTGAAAGACGGGAAGCCATTATGGGTTTGGGTAAAGCTCATCTAAAAAAGACCAACTACGACCAGGCGACGGAATACTACCAGGAAGGTCTTGAATTGGCGAACTCTTCCGTCCAGAGGCTTGAAATTTACCAGGGACTATTAAAAGCGGATGAAGGGAAAAACGGGGAAGAGAATCTCTCGCGGGTGGGAAAAGAGGCGCTGCTTCGAATAGCTGAAATAAATATAAATCAGGGCAGAGGTTCGGATGCAAAGGAAAACCTGGAAAGACTTTCCAATTTAGATCCCGAGTATAGGACAGAAAGGGTGGAGGAGCTACTTGGAAAGGTTAACACCTCTCAATAGATGACCCAATACGCTCAATTTAATGCGAAAAATTAGAGATGGAATAACCGGAGAAATTCCTTCCCCTCCCGAGGATTCCGTTGAATTATACGTCGAGCTGGAAGAGGAAGACCTCCATTTTCTGGACGCGGTGATCGAAGGTTACGACGGAATTGCCAATGTGAGAAGGGAGTACCGGGTGAGAGATGGGGGGAAGGAGTTTCGAATATTAACATCCCCGGGTTACCTTGATTTCACCGTGGATATAATCAGAGATCTGCGACGGTTTATCTTCGTCGGCAGGATTAAGATTGAGGGAGAAGGTAATGACCGCTAAGACTTTTCCGCGTTTCTTTTTTCCGGATGAGAGGGCTCGTTCAGTCATGGATGTGGATTACGAAGGATTGCAAGAGGGCGGAATTAAGGCAGTGATCTTTGACCTGGACAACACGATTGCTCGCTGGGGTGACGAACGTCTGGAAGAAGAGATAATGGAATTATTTGAGCGAATTACCTCCATGGGGCTTCGGGTCGCGGTGTTGAGTAACAGTCGCCGGAAGGATATAGAAAACTTCATTGAGGAGTTGCCGTTCCCTCATTTATTTAACGCCAATAAACCGGGAAAGAGGGGATTCAGATCGATACTGAAGGAGCTGGGAGTAACTGGAAACGAGGCTGCCATGGTAGGAGACCAACTTCTTACCGATGTTCTTGGGGCTAATCGGGTAAACATGTACACAATTCGTGTCGATCCGATAGATCCGGAACGGGAGTATAACTTTACCAAGATCAATAGACTTGGGGAGAAATTTCTATTGTGTTTGAGGGAAATATATCGTTTCTTCAGGTCCTGGAGATTTACCCGGCGCTGAGGATTTGGCCTACGTTCAATTCTTAAAGTGAAATCAGATACCAGGTAAGAGTATTGGAAGAGATACTCCCGGGAAGAAACAGGATTAACAGGTGGTAAGAGAATTTAATTGTTTTAGTAGGGAGAGACATGGCCGATAAATACGAGGTTGAAGTTACCAATGACGGAAGTAAGCTGACGGTTGAGAAAGGTGACAATCTTCTGGAGGTTCTTCAGGGTGCCGGGTACGAAATACCTAGTCTATGCGGCGGAATGGGTATATGTGGTAAGTGTAGAGTCCGAATACTGGAAGGGGAGGCTCCCCCCACCGAGTCCGATAAGGATTTCTTTTCTCGGGAAGAACTAAATCAGGGTAAAAGGCTTTCCTGCCGTGTAGAGGTAGATGATGACCTGATCCTGGACGTGCCCTCACTGGCTGAGGAAAAGGGTACCGGGGCGACTGCCAAAGCAGAGTTGGATGAACAGCTCGAAGGTATCGAGCCGGAAAGTGGAATTGAACGGATATTGGTTGAAATGGAAGGTCCCGGACGGGGGGACCAGCGCTCGGATTCTTCCCGGTTACTGGATGCCATTGGAGAAGACTTTGCCGTTCCCCTGGAAGTCCTCTCGGATTTACCAGCGGTACTGAGGAAAAACGAGTTTTCGGTCACAGCAACTGTCGATAGAACGGATAAAAGCGTGCTTTCCGTTGACTCTGGTAATAAACAGTACGAATCTTACGGGATGGCGTTTGATATCGGCACGACTACCGTAGCGGGTTACGGTCTCGATCTGGAAACCTCGGAGACCCTTAACGTTAACTCAAGAGAAAATCCTCAGGGGAAGTTTGGGGCTGACGTGGTCTCAAGGATCAAGTACGTACGGGAACACGAAGACGGATTAGAACGGCTTCAAGACGAAATTATCCACGCAATAAACGATCTTGTGGATCAGTTTGTTCAGGAAGAGAAGATTGCTCCGAAAGATATCTTTCGAGCGACCTTTGTAGGAAATACTATAATGTTGCACCTTCTGTCGGGTGTCGATCCGACAAATATGGATCAAGCTCCTTACATCCCCGGCTTTACCAACTCGCAAATTTTTCAGGCGGAGGAATTAGGGATAAAAATAAACCCCAGGGGAAAGCTTGTACTGCTCCCGTCTCTGGCGGGATACGTTGGAGCAGATATTACTGCGGGAATCCTGCAAACAGGAATGCATAAATCGGAAAAGCTAAATCTTCTGGTTGATATAGGGACGAACGGGGAAATGGTTCTGGGTAACAGGAACAAGATAGTTGCCGCTTCTACTGCGGCCGGGCCGGCGTTCGAGGGTGCCAATATTGAGCAGGGAATGACTGCCAGAGCCGGGGCAATATCTCACGTGACGATCGGTGAGGACGGTCAGTTGGATATCGAGGTAATAAAAGACAAGAGACCGGTAGGCATATGCGGCTCGGGAATAGTTGATGCCGTTGGAGAGTTGCTTAATGCGGGGTTGATTAAGGAGAAAGGAAATATCGTATCGGGAAGATCGGAGCTTTCCCGCCCGACTATTAACCCACTCGGGAATAGACTTATCGATATTGATGGAGAAAGAGCGTTCTGGCTCCACGTGGATAATAATCCCGTTTTCATTACCCAGGAGGATATACGGGAAGTACAACTGGCCAAAGGTGCGATCAGGGCGGGGGTGGAGATTTTGCTTGAGGAATTTGGGGCTTCAGCAGAGAATATCGACCGGGTCTTCCTGGCGGGAGCGTTTGGTAATTACCTTAGGAAGGAGAATATCTTGAGGTTGGGAGTTCTACCTCGAATTGACCTGGAAAGGATTCTTTCAGTGGGAAATGCGGCGGGACAGGGGGCTAAGCTCGCCCTGGTAAGCCGGG
>JAGXLP010000023.1 GCA_018334615.1 Candidatus Bipolaricaulota bacterium | reverse complement strand
CTTGGCTCTCGTCCCGTTTTGTCTTAAATGAAAATTCTCCGGAGGGACGGTTTCCGGTTTCAGGGAAGAAAAGATTATTCACTTCCCTTTTGTCAATACCCACCAGTAGATCACTCACGTGATTACCAACCATCTCTTCGGGGTTAAAACCGAGAAGTTGCTTCGCCCCGGAGTTGAAAAGAACTACCTCTCCTGAGTCATTCAGAGCGACTATTGGTGTATCCTTCCGCCAATCCAGTGGTCTTAGGAGGTTATTCAGCTTTTCGTTCGAAAGATCAAAGGTCATAAGATCACATACCCTTCGAGATCCAGCGGAAAGCTATTGGACAGCTCTTCCAGTTCTCGTTTTTCCTTGATTTCGATATGGTGGTCTTTTGTCTCTATTATCTTCCTTTTTTCTAGCTCGCCAAGCACCTGGATCGTCGTCTTGTAGCTTACCCCAGCAAGTTGAGCAAGCAGGTTTCTGGTTAGGTCCAGTTCGCAGTTACTTCCAGCCACCAACAACCGACATATTCTTTTTTTGCTCCCATCATAGGTGCTCTCAGCCAGTTTTAACTTATAAGCCATGGACTTGGTCGAGATATATTTGGCGAACTCAAATAGCAGGGAGGGGTTTTCCTTAAGGAAAGCAAAGAAGTTATTTCTTTCCAGAAAACCCACTTCTGCCTCCTCGGAGATCACTTCGGCGGTCGCAATGTGGTTCTCTTTGTTAAACAAAGTTTCGGTACCTACTATTTCACCCGGGCCCGACAGTTCAAAGATCAACTTCCGCCCGCCAGCGTTCAGGCGAAATTGTTTTATCTTTCCCTCAAACAACAAGTAGATCCCCAACTCTGGTGCGCCCTGTTGAAACAGGGAGTGGCCTCGTTGAATCTGAAACCTCGTAATCAGCGGCTGAAGCGCTTCCCATTTGTCCTCAAGCGAAGGAAACTTTTCTTTGCCGGTAGTTATTTCTTCTGAGTTCATTGCAAGAAGCACCAGACTTTGACCCCACATTTTTGTGGGAAGGTTAATCTCCCTGTAGCAAGGTAGATAGTTTCATGGATTTTGAAGATGGATTAGTGTTGTTCTGGTATTTGACAAATTGACCAATACTGGTTTATTACGTCTATAGTTTTTACAAATTCAGAAAAATCGATGGGTTTAGTTATGTACCCCGCCGCCCCCGAATTATAAGAGCGGGCTACGTCCTTATCTTGCTTCGAGATAGTAAGTATTATAACAGGGACTGGAGCAAGTTGATCATCATCTTTGAGCTCTTCCAAGACCTTTTGCCCGTCCATTTTAGGAAGATTAAGGTCGAGCAAAATCATTTCAGGAAGGGATTTTCTCTTGTCGCTAACTTTTTCTCTTAGCCTCTTTAAGGCCTCTTCTCCCTCTTTAGCCACCTCTAGTGTACAGCTTTTTTTCGCCTGGTTTAAAGCTTCCCTTGTAATGTCTATATCATCATCCCTGTCTTCTATTAAGAAGATGGAAAACGTACTCTCTTTTTTCGTCATAACTCACTCAACCCTTTCTTCACGGGAACACGTCCCGCTAAATATTTTACCCTCATGAAGTTTCATTTGAAAGGTTGAGGGCTGTTCTCCTCGCCTGAGAAAAATCCTCAACCTGAATTTCCAGATCTTTTCCTCCTTTAATCAGTCGTCGGATGGCGATAAGCGAAGCCTTCTGACAAATCGATTCTAAATCCGCTCCAACTAGACCTTCGGTATCCTCGGCAATTTGACCGAGATCTACCTCTAGTGAGACGGGTTTATCTCGAGTATGTACCTGTAGAATTTCTCTTCTCGCGTCAGTATTTGGTTTTGGTAACTCGAGCTGTACGTCAAACCTTCCCGACCGCAGAAGCGCGGGATCTATTATGTCCGGGCGGTTTGTTGCCCCTATTACCACCACACCGTGAAGTTCTTCTGTTCCGTCCAGCTCCACGAGGAGCTGGCTGACCACCCGCTCCATCACCTGATTACCTCCTGCCCCCGCACGTTCAGGAGTAAGACTGTCTATTTCGTCGAAAAAAACTACACAGGGAGCGGCCTGCCTTGCTTTTTTAAATACTTCCGCTATTTTATTCTCTGACTCACCGACCCATTTCGAAATGAAGTTCGATGCGTTGACGGAAATAAAATTTGCCCCTGACTCGTTGGCAACGGCTTTGGCCAGTAGCGTTTTTCCCGTGCCCGGTTCTCCGTAAAGCAGAATACCCTTCGGCGGCCGAGTCCCGGCCTCTTCAAAGATCTCTCCGTGTTCAAATGGCCACTGGATTATTTCAATTAAGTTTTGTTTGATCTCCGTTAATCCGCCAATGTCCTCCCAGGAGACCTCGGGAATCTCGCTAAATATCTCTCGCAGAGCCGAGGGGCCGGCTTCTTTAAGCGCCTTTTTAAAATCTCCTTTTGAAACCTCTAGTTCACGGAGGGTAGAGTAGGGTATACCTTGTCCCTCGAAGTCAACTTCCGGGAATAGCCTCCTTAGAGAGGCCATAGCTGCCTCTTTGGCCAGAGACTCAAGATCCGCTCCGACAAACCCGTGAGTAGCTCCGGCGAGCTCGTCAAGAGAAATTTCTTCGGAAAGCGGCATGGGTCTTGTATGGATCTGGAGGATTTCTTTCCTCGCCTGCCTGTCAGGGATCCCAACCTCAATTTCTCGATCGAACCTGCCCGGTCTTCTCAAAGCCGGGTCAATAGAGTCGGAAATGTTGGTTGCCCCTACGACGATCACTTCTCCTCGAGATTCCAGTCCGTCCATCAAGGAAAGTAGTTGGGCAACCACCCTTTTTTCTACCTGCTTTTCTCCGCTTAAGTCGGTTCTTTTTGACGCTATAGCATCTAACTCGTCGATAAAGACTATGCTGGGCGCGGCGTCTTCCGCGTCGCTAAAGATATTTCTTAGCCTGGCCTCGCTTTCCCCGTAGTACTTACCCATTATTTCCGGACCGCTGATATTGAAAAAGGTCGCGTCGGTCTCGTTGGCCAGGGCTCTTGCCAAGAGTGTTTTTCCAGTCCCTGGAGGCCCGTGAAGCAAGACTCCTTTTGGTGGTTCGACCCCCAATTTTTGAAAGACTTCCGGAAATTTTAATGGGAGTTCGATCATTTCCCGCAGTCGCCTGATTTCTCGGTCCAGTCCGCCAATATATTCGTAGGTCAACTCCCCTCCGACTTTTCTTTTCACTTCGGGTTCAAGAATTTTCAACTTTGTGGTTTTGTTTATAATAGCTGGCTCCTCGGGACCCAGTTCCTGGACAAGGAAATCCTGCTTATTGGAACCAAAGAGCTCTACCCTCACAACGTCTTCTTCTGTTACCGGGTGGTTAGTGAGTGTCGATAGAATGTATTTCTCGTCATCTTTATCTAGACTAGTTTTGAACAAGGGCTTCAAAGTCACCTTTTTTGCCGTGGAGGCTGGCCATTTCCTTACGAGAACCTTTTCGTCCAAACCAACCTCGGCGTTGCTTCTCGCCAGGCCGTCAATTGCTATAGTAATTTCCCCTCGTTCGTCGACCTTCGCCGGTAGGGCTTTTAGCGGAGTGCTGCTTTCTCCCTGTAACTCTATTACCTCTCCGACAGCAATACCTAGCTCATCCATGATTTCCGGATCGAGTCTGCCGATACCCATTCCGACGTCAGTCGGATCAGCCTTGCCGACTCGAAGATAAAGCTCCTTTCCCTCTTTCACACTCTATCACCTGGTTACAATTCTGGGTCTGTCAGTTCGTTTCTACTGGCCTTTTTCCCGGCTTTGTGGGCTGCCTCCCAGTCTTCAAACAACCCGTAATCAAGCATCCTATCTATGCCGGCAAGAGCCAAGCGTAAATCTATACCGATCAGAGGTACGTCGGCAAGCGTAATGATGAGATCGGTGTTTAGAACGACCCCCTTTTCCAGTATACGGTCGAGTAGGTCCACAACTTCGTCTCTTTCCGGTTCCATTAGATGGTTTAATCCCCTTCGGCGTTTTTTAATTCCGTGAACGAAAAAGGCGCCCAGGGTCCTGTAAACCTGACGCTAACCCCCTCGCGCTCTTCTATATCTTCCAGGGCGGCACCCAGCTCTTCGTATTCTGCTCGCTTGACGAGACAGGATAAGTTCAAAAGCATCTTTTTTTCTTCCAAACGGTCCTTGTTGTCTTCTTGTTTAACCCGTGATACGGTGGGAGTAATCATCTCGTAAAATTTGGAAAGAAGCCGCTCTTTTACCCTTCCCCTTTTTTCTTTAAGCAATTTCTTAAGTTTTTCCTCGTAAAGGTAGGCTGCTCCTTCGGGCTTAGATTCTATTTTTTCTCTCAACGAGCGAAACTCCTCCGACTTTTTCGACACCTTAGCTTCCAGCCAATCAGGATCGTACATAATCTGGACCCCGTATTCCTCTCTATTTTTTACTTCCTGTAGTTGTTTTAGAAGAGAATTCGACTCTTTTTTCAGCCAGAGCGAGACGTTTTCTCGGGCCGTACGATCTTCTTTTGCCTGAACAATGGTATCAAAGCCCGCTGGAACTATTCCAGAAAACCGAGGATCCTCCATCACCTTGTCCATCACCCTCTGGTGAGACTTTACCCACCTTTTGACCTCCTCTTCGTCGTCCGAATCATATGGTTCTGGCGAACACTCGTGCACGACTGCGCAGAGATCCCCGGACGGGATCGTATACACTTCAGCGTCGCCAAGGCCAATTTCACCCAGCGTCAATTCCTCCCTTGAGCCGGCGACACAATAAAGATACCGCCCTTCTGCTTCATCTCTTTTCTCAGGCAAACTATGACCTCCTCTCTTCCGCTCTCTAATGTTCTTCCTCGGAAGCCTCGGCCCAACGTTCCGGGTTTAATACTTCATTAACAACTTCGTTTAACCCCTCTCTGGTATTGTCCACAGTCTCCGATATCTCTTGGTCCTCCTTAATTTCTTCGATAGCTTCGTCGAGTTGTATCAGGGCGTTTCCAAGTTTTTCTATTTGCTCCTCCGTCAATCTGTCGTTTTCCATCCTTCTTACTGCCTGCAATTTTAACGCGTCTCGGATGATCTCTACGAGGGCTATAACAAGCCCCAGAAGGCCATCCTTGAGGTTGTCGGAATCAACGTCTATTTTCTCGTCCATGGATGTACCTCTTACTGGCAATTTTGCTTAAGCTTCCATCTCTCCTTCCTGCCTGGGCCCTGTTTTTTCTTCGGACGCCTGCTTCGACCTGGCGCTTTCCCATCCACACCAGGGACACCCTCCGTTCAGTAGGGTTTCCTTCAATACTTCCTTCCCGCACTGGGGGCAGGTTTCTTTCCCTTGATAGGCTTCTTTCCAGGCTTGCGTTTCTGTATTGGTTCCACTTGGAAACTCGAGTCCGTATTCGGCCGCCGTGTCAAACGAGGCCAGAGCTGCCCTGACCTTTACGCCGAGAAGTTCTACCTCCGCAACCGAAACCGTTATATCCGCGTTTATGACCAGTCCTTTTTCCAAAATCCTGTCAATGGCCTCTGGAAGACCTCCGGCGGAATCAGACATTTCTTTTGTAGCTTGTAAAGCCAATTTACTAACCCTCCTTCAAGCCAGAAAGCTCTTTTTTATCGGACATGACTTTTACCGAAAGTATCCCGTGATTATAGCTGACTTCTGTACTGGGTTGAGAAAAACCACTTTCAACCGTGCTGTAAAGGAACGATACTTCACCTTCGCCTTCAAATACCTCCACTCGGTCTTTCTCCGTTCCCGGTTTCAAGATTTCCATTCCGGTTCTCGTCAGCCACCAGGAGAACGTGACTGTTTCACCCGTTTGTTGGTCCAGGGCGCTCGTTCTGAACTCCATCGTCGGCTTCCCAAAAAAATCCCTGCTCTTACTGTTGATTACTTCCTCGATCTTGTTCAGGATTTCGCTGTGACTTTTCGCATTGAGGTAATTGGCCAGGTCGTTAATATGAGCAAACCGTTTTTTTTCCAGGTACCAAAGTATCTTTACACTTTCTCTATCCAGCTCGGATAAGTACTGAGCGGTAGCCGACTTGAAATTTTTTACTACTCCCAGTTTTTTCCCAAGATCTCTGAACTTGAACAATTCAAGCGCGACGATTTTTCTTACCTCCGGAGCGTAGTCAAAGGCGACGGAGATAATCTTAGGAAGATATTTCATTCCGGGATTCCGTCCCTGGGTCCACTTCTTAACCGTGGGGTAACTGCAACCTATTTTTTCTGCCAGCTCTTTTTTTGTCCCGAAAACCTCGTCCAGACGATTTAGAATTTCCGTTATTCCCTCCGAGCTGAGGTGTTCGGCCAACCGTTTAAAACTCTTCTCCGTTTTTTTCATATGTTACCTCGCTTGAAGGCAATGAATCCGATAGTGCGAGTTATCAAAGTTTCTTTATGCCAAGAGTAATTCCACCTAATAGGATAAGATATTTATCTTTTAAGTATAAAGGAAATACCCGAACGGGAGGATGGGAAGTATTTCGGTGGAAATAGGTGAAAGGGGTAAGTGGGGGCCAGTATACGGAATAGGGCGTCGAGATCCCTGCCGGATCAAGCAGGCCCTTTCCCAAAATCACTTCAAGCCTGTTTTTTCTCGAACTTTATATCAAATATTCCGTTCTTGTAACTTATTTCAGGGTTTTTATCGACTGGAAAAGGGACTTCCACTACCTCTTCGTATTCGCTAGTTTTGAGGAAAAGTCTTCCTTCTTCCAGGTTGACCTCCAGTTCTTCCTTCTGATTAACCTTCGGAAACATGGCCACTACTCTAATTCCTTCCTCGCTCTCAAAGGTATCTACGAGGGGTTCTGGCGATTTCGGTTTAGCCGATTCCTTCTTGTCCTTCTTTTCTTTCTTTTTCGAGTCGAAGGACCAAGAATCGCGTTCTTGTTTCCTCCCTGGCCTAGCGCCTCCCCTTGGTTTGCTTCTTCTTCGGGACTTCCCCTCCAGAGTGCCGATTGAAAAACTATAGTCAAATTTTGGCTTGGCTTTATCCCACTCCTCCGAGTCCAGCTTCTTCTTGATTCTTTCGTTTACCTCGCCCAACCTATCGCCAAAAACATCGGATTTCTTTAGTAATTCTACCAGCTCGCCTAAGCCAAGGGCATCAAATATGCTCTCCGTTATTTCTTCGTCTTTTTTCTTGTTGATTTGAGGTCACCTCTTACGGGTTTAATAAAGTTTTTACCTACTAATTCTATTCTCACAATATAAAACTTTAAAGAGGCAGTATCGGAAGCCAGGAATCAAACTTGCAGAAAACAGCTTTAGATCTCCGCCCGAGATAAATAGGATAAAGGATAACCTGATGTGATAGGTTCGGCTAACCCTTCTGAGTCTCTTCGTTTAACGACCTAAGCGACTCCAGCACGTCCAGTAACTCTTCTTCTCGCTTGTCGTATTCTTCCCTGCTTATCTCGCCTGTTTCCAGGCTGACCTGGAGTTTTCTTAGTTCATTCTGAACTCCTTCGGGGCTATAGTAATTACCTAGTTCCGCGTCGACCTGCCTCTGGATCTCTTTCAGTACCTCCTTGGTAATCTTGACCGGCACATCCACGAAAAGACCTTTCAGGAGGTCGTCGACTATTAACACCTAATCACCTTAGTTCAAGGTCTACGAAGTTAAACGGGGGCCAGGGACCACTGAATTTGAAGGTCAAGTATCCGGGCTGGGATTTGCCCAGAGATTCCATGGCTTTATCAAAGTCATCCTGGGAAGAGCGATCAAGCAGGAAGGCGAGGTTGGCCGCCATGCGTTCGTCAAAGATCTCGTTGGATGTCCACTCGTCCGATACGGGTGTCAAGTATTCTAACATTGTGTTACGAAGTTCTTCTTTTTTAGTTTCGATTTTATCGTCTATCAATTCCCCGACCTCAACCGTGGCCTGGTACTGGTCTCCTACTTTGCCTTTTTGTACCTTCTTCTTAAGTTTTTGTACTTTCCTGTCCGTTTCTCCTATCTCCCGGGCGACAACATCCGGGTCCCAGTAGGTTTTGACGCCGTATTCTACCTTATGATTGATCTTTTCAAGAGTATCTTCGAGGATTTCTTTGTTTTCCGAGCTTATTTTTTTTACCGCTTTTAAATCGTCAACAATGGCACCAAAGCTCACCGGAGCGAGCGTGCTGGTAAGATCTAAAAGTTCTCCCAGGGTTTCCGAGTGTGCCTGGACGTTCTTTCGTGTAGCTTTCAGTTTACCCCCCAGATCAACTCTGCTGTAGAGAAAACCTACACCCTGGTGGACCAACAGTTCTACCTCGGCCCTTTCCCCATCGATATCCGCTTTCAAGCCCTGAGGGTCCCAAGACTCCGCATCTTGTTTAGGAATTGTCCCATAGAGATATATTTTCATCTCAACCCTCTGCGTCCTCTGACTTCTGTTTGTCGATCTTTCCTTCTATCAATTCCGCCAATCTGAGAAAGACAATTAGGGCTCCTACACCTGCTAAAAGACCCCCGATGCCCAGCAAAACTTCTCCGAGAGAGAAATCCATATATGTATGACCTCCTTCTGATTATACGGCCAGGTTAAGCATGGTTTAATTTCAGGTTCAAAGAGTTAGCCGTTCGTCTTACGTAACGATAAGTTTACCGGTATTCTCTGATATATCACCTTTTGAAACTTTCATAAGTGAGATCCATATGGCCATATGGGATAAGTTTGAGAGTTTCTTTCGGCTACAATTTAAATTTCGTCAAAATAGCCTCCGACTCTAATCAACAAGACTGCAACTCCAATTGAAACAAGTAGATAGCCCACCGATTCGAGGATTTCTACCAAGGTCATCACCTCCCAATTTTAAAGTTTGTCTGAGAAGCTTGATCACCTAATCCTCCAGGTAGTAAGTTCGATCCTCTTTCCTTACCCTTCCTTCCTCTACCAAACTGTTGGCCGCAAGGATTAGCTGGCGCCAATCTACACCGATAGCCTCACCAATCTCCGTCAACTTCACTCCACCAGGATTGTCCTCTATGACTTCCACTACCTCTTGGTAGAATTTTGCCTTTTCTTCTTCTGTTTCTTCTTCAAACTCCAGTTTTTCCTCTTCCGTTTCCTCTTCAACCTCCGCGGTCTCCTCAGTTTCTTCTTCGACTTCCTCTTCAACCTCCGCGGTCTCCTCAGTTTCTTCTTCGGAAGGTACTTCCTTTATACTTCGCCAGGCCTCTCTGGCTGTCTTTCTTTCCTGTTTCCACCTACTTAGCTTTTCATCAATTTCCTTTTTTCTCTCTTCAGAATGCCGAGACAGTTCATCTTTTAAGGCTTCCGTTGACTCCTTCCTTGCTTTGGCTAGCTCGTTGAGAAAACCCATCGTTTCTTGTAATAAGTCTGAAGTGGATTCCTTTATCTCTTTCACTTGGCTCTTCCTCTCTGGTGCATCCTCTCGTATCTCTTCCATTAGGCTGGAAAAGGATTCCTTCCTCTCTTTGTCGTATTCTTTCAGGTCCCCTCTTGCCGTATCTAATAGGTCTCTGACCTCGGATTTTATCCTTTTTACCTGAGCCCTTCGTTCCTCCGTTGCCTGGTTTAGCTCTTCCATTAAATCGTTGATTTCGTCCTGTCTTTCCTGGTTGAATCGATTAAGATCCTCTCTCGTTTCATCTTTGACCCTGGTCACGAATCGACCCCGTTCCCGGGCGAACTCAGCTAATTTATCTTCCAGTTCTTCCTTATTGTCTTCCCTTTCTTCGGTAAACTGGTTCAGGTCCTTTTTCAATTCTCTTTTTCTTTCTTCGGTTCTGGCTTTGATTGATGCAAGCTCTTCAAGCCTTGCCTTTTTGTTTGCTTTAATTCCTTCGGCGAGCTCCGCCATTTCTTCTCCAAAACTCATCCTTCCACCTCCTAAACAAGTAATATCTCGGGTTCAGTCGTTGAATATCTTAGAACTCACAAGGGGATTATTATTCTCTCTCCCAGTTTATTTCGCCACGAGATCTGGTCTCGACCCGTTCAAATGAAATAACCTCACCTTCCTCGTCCAGCTCTATTAAGTAGCGTTCGACCGTCTGGGGCTTAGCGTGTTTCTTCTTGTACTCGTCGATACGAGTAATCTCCAGTTCCCCTTCCCACCCGTCTTCAAACTTCTCTAGCTTGATTACTTCGCCCCTGGTGCCAAAGTTCTCTTCTGCGAAATCTAGGATGATATCTTTTGCTTCTAAAAAACCAGCCATCATACCCCCTATAGACTAATACTTCATATTATTTTTTTTGTTCCTCGAAGGATTACTGGATTTTACTTTCTCCACGTCACCGCTTTTTTCGAGGAGAATCTGCATCTGCTCCTGAACCTCGCTTAACTTCTTTTCCGCTTTCTCCCGTCTTATCCGTAGTCTCTCCAGGTCGTCTTTCAACCGCTTTCTTCGGTTTGACAAACCGTGGAGCTGGAGATAAGTCTGCTTTCTCCGCCTTCCGACTTTTGGGCTATTTATGGTTTTGATATCAATGACGGACTTTCTTCTTGATCTCACGATAATTCACCTACAGGTCATAAGGTTTCTTCTATCTTGGATAGGATCTTTTGTTTTCTCTTCTCTCGGTAACCGTTTTTTCTGGGCTGACTAAATACGTCGATACAAATATCTTTAAAAGTAGAATCCCCTGAGGTAGGGTCTGCCTCAATCGACTTGATTGCCTTGCCAATCTTTATCGAAGATCTCAGCGTATATTGATGATCTTCCGAAGAACTTGACTTTCTCAGGTCTCGGGTTAGTGACACGATTTTTTTTGCCTTCTCCTCAGGTATCTTCGCCTTACTGGCAGTTATTTTAGTCTCCGTTTCCAGATCGTAGTTACGAAGATCAATCGTTATCATTCTGTCCAGCAGAGCGTCCTGAGTTCCATAAACACCTGCGTATTCACTGGGGTTGCTCGTGAAGATTGCTTTGAAGCCCGGATGGACTTCGACGTAACTTTCGTTGCTATTTTTGGTAGTTAAGTTCAGAATTCCTTCTTCCAGAACGCTGAGCAGGACATTATTGGCTTCGGGCCTGGATCGGGAGAACTCATCGTAAATTAGTATTTGCCCTTTCTTACACGCCTTTGTGAGTATCCGGGCGTTCCATCTTTTGTTAATTCTTTCCTCCGTCTTCAATACGGAGGGAATATAGTTATCGACGACTTTTTTCTTGCTGTAAGAATTCTGTTTACCGGTGAGATCGGAGGTATTTAATTCCTCATCCCCGTGAACAAGGACGGCGGGCTGGTCAAACTGCGAAGCCAGATGCATTGCAAGAGTGGTTTTCCCGGTCCCCGTAGGACCAGCAAAATGAACCGGAAAGTCGGATTCAAGGTAAGAAACGCTCCGTTCCGTTATTCTCTGGATCTCACCTGTACTTACAAAATCTTCGCCCGGTTGTGGATAAAATTGCTCTCTCTTCATGACCGATTTTCTCCTCTGAGGTGTCGTTCCCCAACTACGTGAATTCTATTTTTGATCTGCTTGAGCAGCGCCGATAAGGTACGGGGGCCGGATGGACCGACCCCCCAATGTTGAAAAATTACGCGGCTTCCGCTGCTTCAGCAGTTAAGCCTACTGCTTCGGCGTATCTCAGCCATGTCTCTACGGAAGCGACTACGACTCTAGCTTCCACGGCCAGCAGCTCAATGCCAACTAGTGATACTGTAACCCAAGCATCGACTACCAAGCCTTTATCAAGAATTCGGTCGACGACTTCTGCTAGAGAACCACCTGACGCTGTTTTCTGTACTTCAGCCATAATTTACCTCCCGTGTACAAAGATAACTTGTTTATACCCGAGTTTCTTCTGAGCCTAAAGGAAATAGGTCATCCGGACTCTAACAACCTTTTCTGTGGATGTTTATTACATAGGTAACAATGGGGTAGATTTACCGGCAGTGATTTATCCGGAAGATAGGTCGCTTGGGGATCTACGGTCCTATATTATGTCCTTGGTCTTTCCATTAAGATAGGAACGACAGATTGTTTTAGTAACCCAGGTGGAGAGACCGCCGGTATAATTAACGCCTTCAGTAATCAATCAAACCAAGAGAGCCTTTGGTTGTAAATTACATTTGGTTGTTCAACCAAACTCTACTTCCCCTTCTTCGATCATATCAATAAGTACCTCCACCACTTCCGGGTCGAATTTATTCCCCTTGCCCTCTTTAATTACGTTAAGCGTTCTTTCCTTTGTTCTTGCCTTTCGGTAAGGTCTTCTGGTACTCATCGCTTCTACTACGTCAACTGCACCAAGTATTCTTACCTCGGTGGTAAGTTGGTCTCCTTCCAGCCCATCAGGATAACCGGAACCGTCCAGTCTTTCGTGGTGGTGTAAGGTCATCTCGGCCACCGGCCAGGGGAAGTCGGTGTCTTTAAGGATTTGATTGTAGCCCACTTCCGGGTGGGATTTGATCATTTCCCACTCGATATCGCTTAGTTTGCCGGGCTCGGTCAGGATGGTTTCCGGTACTATGATCTTGCCTATGTCGTGGAGGAGACCACCGATATAGAGTCCGAGAAGCTCTTCGTCGGTCAAACCCAAAATTCTTCCGACTTACTTGGCCAGTTCCCCCACCCTCTGTTCGTGTTTTTGGGTGTAAGGATCACGCACTCCCATCACCCGAGAGGTAGTCTCGGCGAGTTCGATGAAGTACTGACGGAGTTTCTGTTTGCTTTGTTTCAAT